>NZ_JALCZC010000025.1:0-52429 GCF_022690805.1 Anaeromyxobacter sp. SG66 | reverse complement strand
GGCTCGCCGGGGCCGCGGGGCGGCGCCGCGGCGACGCGCGCGGAGATCTCCGCGGCGGTGGGAGGCTCCGGACGCGCGTGCGCGGGCGGCGGGGCGTCCGCCGGCGCGGCGTCGGGATCGAACGGGAGCCGCGGGGCGCCCTCGGCCCGCACGCGCGCGAGCTCCTCCTCGACGAGCGCGCGGAAGGGCTCGAACCCGAGCGACCGGACGAGGAACTTGAGCCGGTTGCGCTGCTTGTTCACCCGGTCGCCGCGGGCGTGGAACACGCGGACGATCGCCTCGGCGAGCGCGAGGAGCTCCGACGCGGGCAGGAAGTCGACGAGCGGCGCGCCGGAGGTGCACAGGGACGCCGTCCCGCCCGCGACCGTCACCGAGAAGCCGCGCACGGTCCGCCCGCCCTCGGTCCGCACGCGCGCGCGGAAGCCGAGGTCGTGGATGGCCGTCGCGACGTGGTCCTCGGCGCAGCCCTCGAAGGCGATCTTGAACTTGCGCGGCAGCGCGTTCGCGAGCGGGTGGCGCAGGAAGTGGCGCGTCGCCGCCTCGGCGTAGGGCGTCACGTCGAAGAGCTCGTCCGGCGAGACGCCGGCGAGGGGGCAGGCGACCACGTTGCGGACCGCGTTGCCGCCCGCGCCGGAGGTGGTGACGCCGTCCGCCGCGAGCCGGCGGAGCGCGGGCTCGAGGTCCGCCGGCCGCACGAAGTGCACCTGGAAGTTCTGGCGGGTCGTCACGTGCCCGTAGCCGCGCGAGAAGCGCGCCGCGACGTCGGCGAGCGCGCGGAGCTGCGCGGCGGAGGTCGCGCCCTGCGGCAGCTTGATGCGCAGCATGTGCAGGCCGTCCTGCCGCTGCGAGTAGGCGCCGCGCACCACGCGGTAGGCGCGCCAGGCGTCGGCGTCGATCTCACCGCGCTCGAAGCGGCCGAGCGTCTCGACGAAGGCGTCGATCTCGCGGTCGTCCGCGAAGGTCTCCCGGACGGGCGGGGTGGGCTCTGAGGGGCGGGACATGCGGCTCCTTTCAGGCGCTCTGCGCGGGCGCGAGCGGTTCGTGGTCACGCGCGTCGGCGCGCGAGGAGGTGAGCTGCAGGGCGGCGACGGCGCCGATGACGAGGGTGCCGGGGAGCTCCGGGTGATCGGGCAGCGCGGCGTGGCGCAGCCCCGCGAGCGTGCCCTTCCAGGCGAACGCGTCGGGGGACGACGCGCCGAGGACGATCGCGGCGGGCGTCTCCCGATCCCACCCGCGCGAGAGGAGCCGGGTCGCGATCCGCTCGCGCGCGCCGATCCCCATGAGGACGACGAGCGTGAGCGAGGTCTCGGCGCCCATCCGATCCAGGATCGGCCCGTAGGTCCGCTCGTCGTGCCCCGCGATCACCGCGAAGCCGGCCGCGAGCCCGCGGTGCGTCACCGGGATGCCGGCCAGCGCGGGCGCGGCGATGGCGGACGACACCCCGGGTACGACCTCGAACGGCACGCCCGCGGCGGCGAGCGCGCGCGCCTCCTCGCCGCCCCGCCCGAAGACGAACGGGTCGCCGCACTTGAGCCGGACGACGCGCTTGCCCTGCCGCGCGGCGCCCACGAGGAGCCGCTCGATCGCGCGCTGCGACACGCTGGGGCGGCCGGCGCGCTTCCCGACCTGGAAGCAGTGCGCGCGCGGCGCGAGCCTCAGCACGTCGGCGTCCACGAGCGCGTCGTAGAGGACGACCTCCGCCTCGGCGAGCCGGTCGGCGGCGCGCCGGGTGAGGAGGCCCGGATCGCCGGGCCCCGCGCCGACGAGCGACACCAGGCCCGGCGGCGTCGGCGCGGCGGCGCCGGGGGAGGGCGCGCGCGCGTACAGGGAGTTCAGCTTCTCGAGCAGGAGCGGGCGGCGGGTGGCGAGCGGCACGCGGGCGCGCTTCCAGCCCTCGCGCTCCGCCTCGGCGGTGTCCACCCAGGACGCGAGGTCGCGCGGCAGGAGCGCGTCGAGCGCCTCGCGCAGCAGCCCGGCGAGGGCAGGGGCGCGCCCGCCCGTGGAGATCGCCACCGTGGCGTCGCCCCGCCGGACGACGCCGGCGGTGTACGCGGTCGCGGTCTCCGGATCGTCGACCGCGTTCACGAGCAGGCGCCGCGCCTCGGCGGCCTCCGCGACCTCGCGGTTCACCGCCGGCGTCGCGGCGGCGACGGCGAGCCAGGCCGCGTCGAGATCCGCGGGCCGGAACGGCCGGCGGTGCACCGCCGCGGCGCCCGCGGCGACGTCGTCGCGCACCTCCGGCGCGACCACCGTCACGCGCGCGCCGGCCTCGGCGAGCTGCCGGACGCGCAGGGCCGCCATCGCCCCGCCGCCCACGACCACGACCTCGCGGCCGGCGAGCTTCACGAACAGCGGGACGAGGGGCGCGGTCACAGCACCCCCCACTGGCGCACGTACTCGAGGAACACCTGGAACTCCCGATCGCGGAACCCGAGCGCGAGGAGGTGGCGCTTCGCGTCGCCGGCCTCGACCGTGGTGGACTCGGCGACGATGCGAGCGCGCTCGCGGCGGACTTCGAACCCACGCGCCGCGAGCGCGTCGGCGAGCGCGCCGGACCGCGGCGCGCGGGCGTCCACGGTGACGCGGGTGACGTGGTCGACCATCGCGGCCTCCTACTTCACCGCGTCCCAGTAGGACGCGAACACGGAGGTGGAGAGCCAGTAGCCGAGCGGGACGTTCACGAGGACGCCGAGCGCGAACGCGGCGAACGGGCGCCAGCCGAACCGGGTCAGCTCGCGAAAGCGGGTCGTGAAGCCGATCGAGAGGAACGTCCAGGTGAACGCCCAGCCGCGCAGGTTCTTGAGGGGCCCGATCGCCTCCTTGGAGAACTGCGTCCCGATCTTCGAGTCGACGGAGGCGAGCACGACCGTCACGGCGAGCGAGGCGACGAGGAACCCGAGGATGAACTTGGGGAAGCGCTGCCAGATCTCGGCCGGGCGGACCCGCTCCGCCTCGGCGGCGCCCTTCCGCTCCCAGCGCGTGACCGACAGGAAGGCCACCACGAGCGCCCACACCCCCACGAACATGTCGCGCCCGACCACCTTCATGAGCGTGAACGTCTTGATGGCGCGCTCGTCGCCGAGGGTGGCGGCGGCGGCGAAGCCCGCGGCGTCGGCGAACTCCGAGGTGCCGATCCAGGCGCCGGCCTGGCCGGGGCCGAGGCCGAGGTGCCGGGCCCCGACGGGGAGGAGGAAGATCATCGCGACGGCCCAGAGGATCACCATCGAGATCGCCACAGAGACGTGGCTCTTCTCCGCGCGGCACGCGCCGCCGATGGCGATGGCCGCCGACACGCCGCAGATCGAGCCGCCCGCGCCGAGCGTGGCGCCGAAGCGCGGATCGAGGCCGAACAGCCGGGTCGCGGCGAGGTAGATCGCGGCGAAGGTCGTCACGGCCACGATCGTCGCCTGCAGGATGGCGAGCGGGCCGGCCTGGAGGATGATCGTGAACGGCAGCGTCGCGCCCATGAGCACGATGCCGACCTTGACGTAGAACTCGGTGCGGAGCGCCGACTGGAACCAGCGCGGCAGCGCGACGGCGTTCCCGAGCACCATGCCGACCACGAGCGCGAGGAGGGGCGGCTCGAGCTGCCAGGCCTTCAGGACCTCGTTCGAGCCGAGGATCGCGACCACGATCGAGAACACGAACAGCACGCCGAACCCGGCGGCGTACTTCGCGACGTCCCAGCCGATCACCGCCGAGGCGGCGCCGAAGAGCGCGAGGAAGACGCCGAAGAGCACGAGGGGCGAGGCCGGGTTCGCCTGCAGCGTCGCGAGCACCTTCCCGGCGTCCGACCAGGCGGGGAAGGAGAGCGCCGCCGTCGAGACGAGCCGCGTCGCGCCGAGGAAGAAGGCGGAGGTGACGGCGAGCACGATCCCGAGCGCGATCAGGATCGCCCAGGTGTCCTCGCGGCGGTGCCAGGGGAGCGTGGAGGGAGGAGCGGCGGACATGGGAGTTCCTCGTGCGGTGCGCAGGGCTTCGCCAGGGACGCGCCGTCCGGCAGCCCGTGACGGCCGGCGCGTCTACTCGAACGGGGTGAAGGAGCTCGCCGGCGCTCAGCCGCGCATTCGCGCGGGAGGCGCCGGCCGGCGACACATGCATCGCCGGTGGAGCGTCCGACGCGCGGCGGAGCGGGAGGAGGCGGGGAGGGCGCGCATCGTGTGCGAATCCTAGATGACGGACGAAACTCCTGTCAAGCGGACAACGGATGAGTGTCCGACTTAACGGACGAGCGCAGCCGGTTCCCCCCGGAGCCCGTTCCGCGCCGTGACGGGGTCTCCTCGCCGGGGTTGAGCGCCACTATCTCGTTCTGTCGAGGAGGCGGTCATGACGAGGCGTGCACCGGTCGCAGTGCTCACGTTCTGGGCGCTCGCCGCGCCGGCCGGGGCGGAGGTGCCGGCTCCGGCGACCGCCGATGCCGCCGGAGCGTGCGCGCTTCATTCGCCCCAGGCGACCGCGTCGAGCGCCGCGTGCGTGGCCTGCCACCCGCGCGGGCGCGAAGGCCATACGCACCCCGTGGACTTCTCGTACGCGCAGGCCCAGGCGGGTCGCTCGTCCGCGCTGCGCGATCCCGCAGAGGTCGCCCGCCGGCAGATCCGGCTGCCCGAGGGGGAGGTGCGGTGCGCGACCTGTCACGACGCCGACTCGCCCTGGGCCGCCCACGTCGCGCTCCCGCCCGGCGCCGAGGCGCGGCTCGCGCCCGATCCTCGCGCCGTCCTCCCCGGAGAGGACGCGGGCAAGGCGCAGGCACGGCGGCCCCGGCCGGGCGAGGCGGTGGCCACCCGACCGCTGTGCGTCGGGTGTCACGTGTACTGACGGCGGGCTTCGCTCGCCTGTTCGTCGTCCGATGCTGCGCGCGCCTTCGCCTCGCGGCGGGTTGCGGCGCCTCCGGGCGCGGCGCTAAGGTCCGCGCCGAGCATGGACTACGACGCCGATCGCGCGCCCGAGCCGCGCGCCTGGAAGGACGTCCCGCAGGAGGAGCGCCTGCGCGCGGTCGAGGCGCACCACCACGCGCTCTCCCGACCGCACCCGCCGATGCCGAAGCCGCGCGTCCACGCAGCGCTCCACCTCGTGGTGGAGGACCAGCTCGCCTCGGGCGAGCCGCCGCAGGCGCGCGGCGCGGTCGAGCGGCTCGTGGCCGGCGGCCTCACGCGCCACGAGGCGCTGCACGTGGTGGGGCGCGTGGCGGCGGACGCGCTCGACGCCGCGCTCAAGGGCGGCCGCTTCGACGCCGCCGCCTACGCCCGCGCGCTCGACGCCCTGCAGCCGCCGGCGCCGGCGCGGTAGCGGCCAGCCATGTTCGAACGGGGGCGGCGCCCCCGCCCCGCCGACGGCTGACCGCCGTCGGCGGGGGCCCCACCCCTGCGCGCCGGGTCCCGGGCGTCGCCCCGGCGGGCTCGCTTCGCTCGCCTGTTCGCGGATCGTGATCGGCCGTTCAGGCCATGAGCGCGCCGCCGCTCACCGGCACGTACACGCCGGTGAGGAAGCGCCCGTGCTCGGACGCCACCATCAGCACCGCGCCCGCGACGTCCTCGGGCACCCCGATCCGGCGGAGCGGCGTCATCCGGGCCATCGCCTCCTTCTGGGCGGCCGGCTGATGAGCGGTCGCGTCGGTGTCGGTGAGCCCAGGCGCGACGGCGTTCACGCGGACGCCGTGGGGCCCCAGCTCGAGCGCGAGCCCGCGGACGAAGGCGTCGAGCCCGGCCTTGGCGGTGCTGTGGGCGCAGAAGCCCGGGCCGGGGTGGCGGGACAGGCCGCTCGAGATCGCCACGATGCAGCCGGACCCGCGGGCGATCATGCCGGGGGCGACCGCCTGGCAGCAGTGGAACGCCGCGCCCAGCTCACCGTCGAGCTTCGCCTGGAAGTCCGCCCAGCGGTACTCGACGAACGGGCGGATGGGGAACGAGATCGACGCGTTCACCACGAGCGTGTCGATGGGGCCGAGCGCCGCCTCCGCCTCCGCGACCATCCCCGCGACCTGCCCGGGATCGCGCACGTCGGCCCGCACCGCGACCGCCCGCCCGTCCGCGGCGCGGATCTCGTCCACGACGGCGCGCGCCGCCTCCTCGCTCTGGAACCAGTTGACGGCCACGGCGGCGCCGTGGCGCGCGAGGAGCTTCGCGGTCGCCGCGCCGATGCCGCGGCTCGCGCCCGTCACGAGGGCGACGCGTCTCTTCATCATGGGTGACCTCCGGTGCGAGGGAGAAGGGCCGAGGCGAGCCTAGACGAGCGATCGGGATTTTGGAAACGGTCCGCGAGCGAGGCGAGCCCGCCGGGGCGACCCGCGCATCGCGGCGGGGCCGCGAACGGTCGTCCAGCGCGGCGCCGCACCGTTGCGGATCGGCGCCGGCCGCGATAGACCGGCGGCCGTGATCCGGCTCCTCATCGTGTGCGCGGGCGGCGCGCTCGGCAGCGGCGCGCGCTACCTCGTCTCGACCTGGGCGGCGCGCGCGCTCGGCGCCGACTTCCCGCGCGGTACGCTCATCGTGAACGTCGTGGGCTCGTTCCTGCTCGCGCTGCTCATGGGGCTCGCGGGGGCGCGGGAGGGGATCTCGCCGGAGGTGCGGCTCTTCCTCGGGGCGGGGATCCTCGGCGGCTTCACGACCTACTCGTCGTTCAACTACGAGACGCTCGCCCTCCTCGAGCGCGGCCCGGCGCACGCGCTCGCGAACGTCGCCCTCACGCTCCTGGGGTGCCTCGCCGCGGGGTTCGTGGGCCTCCTCGCCGCGCGCACGCTCGGGTGAGCTCGCGCCCGGCTCGCCCGGGCGTCGCACGCTCGCCGGATGCGCCCGGGGTGCCCCCGTGCACACGCTTAGCTCCGGGGAAGTACCCGGAGCCGCGGCCAGGATCGCCGGCCGGCGACGGTGCGGGCGGGCGCACGCGGCGGGAGGGGGCCATGCAAAGGAAGCTCTTGGCGGCCACGCTCGCGGCGCTCGTCGCCGCGACCGCGGAGGGGCAGGCCGAGTCTCAACAGCAATCCGCCGCGGCGCCGCAGCAGTCGGCGGCACCTCAGGCCGTCGCGCCGCAGCAGCAGGCCGCCGCGCCGCAGCAGCAGGCCGCCGCGCCGCAGCAGCAGGCCGCCGCGCCACAGCAGCAGGCCCCTGCGCCGCAGGCCGTCACGCCGCAGCAGCAGGCCCCTGCGCCACAGCAGGCCCCTGCGCCGCAGCAGCCGACGGCGTCCGCGGCGCCGGCCGGGCAGCCTCGCGTGGCTCCCCCCGGCCGCACGCTCGCCGATTCGTGCGTCGAGCTGCTGAACGGGCGTGTGGAGTCCGGGGTGGACGTCACGGCGCTCCGCGCGAGCTGCGAGGGGCTCGTGCGCCAGGGCGGGACGGTCGCACCCGGTGTCGGCACGGCGACCCCGCCGCCCGGCGAGAGCATCCCCACCGGCTTCACGCAGCCTCCGAGCGAGTTCCGGGAGCGGCGCGTCGGCATGGGGATGACCTCCCGGGGAGCGGTGGACAACACCGTCGTCACGAACCCGCTCGGCTGGTTCAGCGGGCTCGGCGTCAACGCCACCTACATCCGGCCCTTCCCGTGGGAGCACGCGTCGTGGCTCGTCTCGGCGCGGTACTCGCGCACGAACGCCTCGAACGGAAACGTGAGCTCCTTCGGGCTCGGGAGCGGCGCCGACCTGTTCGTCTTCGGGCACAACAACGAGGGGCTCCGCATCGGGCCGCGCATCGACCTCAGCTTCGGACGCGAGACCGTCCAGGGCTCCTCGAACTTCGCGCGCGTCGGGGTGGCCGCGGAGATCGGCTTCAACATGATCCACGCGAGCGGCTTCACCTCCAGCGTGGGCGGCGGGTGGGGCGCCCGGCTCGCGGGGGACGCGCAGGACGAGAACTTCACGAGCTACACCGGCGGCGAGGACGGGCCCTACCTGAAGCTCGGCATGGGGTACAGCTGGTGAAGGGGGAGGCGGCGCCGCCTCCCCCCGCGACGCCGCCCGCTCCCCGCGTCCTCCGCTCGGCCCGCCGCGGCGGGCGCGCTCAGCAGCTGATCGCCGCGCCCCTGCGCGCGTACCACCACGCGGTCGCGGCGACGGCGAGGGCGTAGTACGCGACGAGGCCGACGATCGCCGCGCCCGGCCCGCCGGTGAGCGCGACCGAGGTCCCGAATGCCTTCGGGACGAAGAAGGCGCCGTACGCGGCCACCGCCGACGCGAACCCCGCGACCGCGGCGGACTCCGTGGCGGCCGCGCGGCGCGCCGCCGCCAGCGCGGCGGGGGAGGCGCCCGCGGGCGCGCGGTTCAGGGCCGCGAAGATCGCCGGGATCATGCGGTAGGTGGAGCCGTTCCCCACCCCCGTCGCGGCGAAGAGGAGCACGAACGCGCCGAGGAACGGGGCGAAGTGGCCCGCCGCGCCGCCGCGGGGCAGGAACGAGAGCACGGCGAGCGCGAGCCCGGCCATGGCGAGGAAGTTCCACAGCGTCACGCGCGCGCCGCCGACGCGATCGGCGAGCCACCCGCCCACCGGCCGGAACAGCGCGCCCACGAGCGGGCCGAGGAACGCGTAGCGCACCGGGTCCACGCCGGGGAACGACCCCTTCACGAGCAGCGGCAGCGCGGCCGAGAAGCCGATGAACGAGCCGAAGGATCCCAGGTAGAGGGCCGAGACGATCCAGGTGTGCCGCTTGCGGAAGATGCGCGCCTGCTCCCGGAACGAGGCCCGCGCGCTCGCGACGTCGTCCATGCCGAGCCAGGCGAGCGCCGTCGCGAGGAGGATGAAGGGCACCCACACGAAGCCGGCGTTCTGCAGCCACAGGTGCTGCTCCACGCCGTTCTTCACCGCGACCTGGGGCGCGCCGCCCAGGGCGCCGAACACGCCGGCGGTGATGGCGAAGGGCACGAGGAGCTGCATCCCGGACACGCCCAGGTTCCCGAGGCCGCCGTTGAGGCCGAGCGCGGTGCCCTTCCTCGCGCCCGGGAAGAAGAAGCCGATGTTCGCCATGCTCGAGGCGAAGTTCGCGCCGCCGAGGCCGGCGAGGAGGGCGAGGACGAGCAGCACGGGGTAGGGCGTCGTGGGGTCCTGCACCGCGAGGCCGATGCCGATCGCGGGGACGAGCAGCGAGGCGGTGGTGATCGTCGTCCACAGGCGCCCGCCGAACAGCTGGACCGCGAACGAGTAGAAGATCCGGAGCGTGGCCCCGGAGAGCCCCGGCAGCGCGGCGAGCCAGAAGAGCTGGCCGGTGTCGAGCGCGAAGCCCACGTCGGGCAGCCGGACCACGACGACGCTCCAGACCATCCACACGCAGAACGCGAGGAAGAGCGCGAAGATCGAGATCCAGAGGTTGCGCCGGGCAGTCGCCTCGCCGCTCCGCGCCCACGCCGCCGCGTCCTCCGGGTCCCACACCGAGAGCACCTGCGGCTCGAGCGCGCGGGAGCGCAGCACCGCGGCGGCGGGCCGGGGCAGGTCCACGCCGGCGGGGGCGCGCGCCCAGACCGTGCGGCCGCGGACGCCGCCGGCGAAGCGCAGCGGGAACGAGACGACGTGGGCGAGGCGCGAGAACGGGATGAGCGCCACGAGCACGAACGCGAGCACCGCGTGGAGCTTCACCGGCGTCGGCAGCACGGCCGCGAAGGCCGGATCCGGCGAGAGGGTGAAGAGCGAGCGCAGCCACGGGGCGGCCGTGTGCAGGTACCAGATCGAGCCCCAGCGCAGCGAGAGCGTCACGTACAGGCCGAGCCCGACCTGCAGGACGAGGAGCGCGAGGACCACGACGTCCATGGCGCTCGTGACGGCGCGCACGCGGGGCAGGGCGAGCCGCCGCCAGAGGAGGAGCGCGCCGGCGGCGAGCGCCCAGGCGCCGAGCGCGAGGCCCGTCACCTCGAGGAGGTGCAGCCGCGCCGGGTCGCCGAGCACGCGGCCCATCGTGCGCGGGGCGAGCGCCGCGAAGGCGTGCGCGGAGAGGATGGCGAGGATCGCGACGTGCCACGGGACCGCGCCGAAGTGGAGGAGGCGCGACTCGAGGAGCTGCGAGGAGCGCGCGGAGATGGGGGCGCCCGCCCCCGCGTGGCGGAGGACGAGCCCGGCCGCGGCGAGGGCGACGGCGACGTACGGGACGACGGCGAAGAGGACGAGGTCCGTCATGGTCCGGCCTCCTGGGGCGCGACGGGCGGGCCGGCCGGCGCGGGCAGCGCGGCGGCGAGCGCCTCGAGGGCGGCCCGGTACGGGTGGTCGTGGTCGAGCGCGGCGGCCGCGCGGCGGGCGGCGGGCGCGAGGACGAGCGCGGCGACGTCGTCGGCCTCGCCGCCCTCCGGCGCCTCCGCGACGTAGCGGAGGAGCTCGGCGAAGTGGTCGGGCACCTCGCTCGCGCGGGGGAGGCCCGCCTCCGCGCGCAGCGCCGCGAGGTGGGCGAGGAGGGCGTTCCGCCGGGGCCCCTCGCCGCAGAGGTGGATCCCGGCGTACGGGCTCACCGCGGGGCGGAGATCGAAGGTGGCCGTGTAGAGCTCCTCCGCGCCGCCCGGGCCGAGCAGCGCGAGCCGGTCGGCGAGCGTGTCGAGCGCGGCGCCGATCCCGCCCGGGAGGTGGCTCGCGTGGGCGCGCAGCCGGCCGGGGAGCGCGTCGTCGGGGTAGGACAGGAGGTCGGCGAACGCGCGCGCCGCCTCGCGCGAGAGCGCGGGCGCGGTCACGGTACCCTCGCGCGCAGCCCGGCGAGGCCCTGCAGGCCGACGAGCTGCTCGGTCTCGGCCTCGCGCCCGCCGGGCGGCCGCACCACGCGCTCGCGGAGCGTGGGGTACACGGTGAGCCGGTGGAGCGCGTCCGCCACCTCGGGCGTGAGCCCGGCCGTGCGGAGCGCCTCGGCCGCGTCCGCCTCGCTGACGTCGCCCACCGTGGCCGCGCGGCGGCGGGTGCGCACCGCGACGAGCCGCCTGAGCGCGGACCGGACGACCTCGTCGTTGCCCGCCGCGAACATCGCCGCGAGGTAGCGGACCGGGATGCGCTGGGCGTCGGCCGGGGTGAGGGCCGCGCCGTCAGCGGCGCCGGTCCGCACCGGCGAGAGCGGCGGCACGTAGAAGACCATGGGCAGCGTGCGGAACTCGGGGTGGAGCGGCAGCGCCACCTCCCACTGCCGCACGAACCGATCGGCGGGCGAGCGCCGCGCGGCGTCGAGGGTCGCGTCGGAGATCCCGCTCCGCCGCGCCGCCGCGACGACCTCCGGGTCGGCGGGGTCGAGCAGCGCGGCGCGCTGCGCGGCGACGAGATCGTGCTCCGGCGCGCGCGCGGCGCGCAGGGCCGCCTCCGCGTCGAAGAGCAGGACGCCCTGGTAGCGGATCCTCCCGACGCACGCCTGGAAGCAGGCGGGGGGCTCGCCGCTCTCGACGCGCGGGTAGCAGCCGATGCACTTCTCCGACTTCCCCTCAGACCACGAGTGGAACGTCTTCTTGTACGGGCAGGCCGGGACGCACATGCGCCACCCGCGGCAGGCCTCCCGGTCGATGAGCACGATCCCGTCCTCGCCGCGCTTGTAGATGGCGCCGGACGGGCAGGCCGCGGCGCAGGCCGGGTTTAGGCAGTGGTTGCAGGTGCGGGGCAGGTGGAAGAAGACGATCCCCTCGAGCGCGAGGAGCGCCTCGCGCTCCGCCGGCTCGAGCGCGGCGAGGTTGGGATCCGCGGCGGCGTGCACGCTCGAGCCGGCGAGGTCGTCGTCCCAGTTCGGTCCGGCGCTCGGGTCGATCGGCAGGCCCGTCACGGCCGACACCGGCCGCGCGGTGGGCAGGTCGTCCGAGGCCTTCGCCTGGAACAGGTCCTCGTAGCGGTACGTCCACGGCTCGTACTGGTCGTCGAGCGTGGGGAGGCGCGGGGCCTGGAACAGGTGCTCGAGGATGCTGCCGCGGCCGCCGAGGCGGAGCCGGAGCTCGCCGTCCTCCACCACGAACCCGCCGCGGTGGCGCTCCTGGTCTTCCCAAAGCGCGGGGTAGCCCGTCCCGGGCCGCGTCTCGACGTTGTTCCACCACATGTGCTCGGAGCCCCGCCGGTCGGTCCACAGGTTCTTGCAGACCACCGAGCAGGTATGACAGCCGATGCACTTGTCGAGGTGGAACACCGACGCGAGCTGCGCGCGCACTTCCATCGTCATGGCCGTCTCCAGTTGAACGGGCGCCCCGGCGGGCTCGCTTCGCTCGTTGAACGTTGCCGTGCCATCGCGGTCGTCAGTACTCCGGCGCGCGCTCGAGCCTGCGCACGAGCGCGTAAGCGTCGCGGTTCGTCCCGGTGGGACCCCAGTAGTTGAAGCCGTACGAGATCTGCCCGTAGGCGCCGAGCATGAGCGTGGGCTTGAGCCGGATGCGCATGAGCGAGTTGTGCACGCCCGCGCGGCGGCCCCCGCGCGCGGGCGTCCGCGGCGTGGCGATCGTCCGCTCGGGCGCGTGGTACTGCATCGCGATGCCGCGCGGCACGCGCGCGCTCACCACCGCCTTCGTCACCACGGCGCCGTGGTCGTTCACGACCTCGACCCAGTCGCCGTCGCGGATCCCGCACCCGGCGGCGTCGCGGTCGTTGAGCCAGAGCGGGTGGAGCCCGCGCGAGAGGGTGAGCATGCGCACGGTGTCGCCGTAGGTCGAGTGGATGCTCCACTTTCCGTGCGGGGTGATGAAGTTCACCTTCAGCGCCGGCCCGTCCGCCTGCGTGGCGTCGAGGTCCTGCAGCAGCGCCGGATCGAGCTTCGGCTTGTAGGTGGGGAGCCCCTCGCCGGCGGCGAGGAAGCCGGGGTGGTCGAGGTAGAGGTGCGCGCGCCCGGTGAGCGTCCGCCAGGGGACGAGCCGCTCGACGTTGAGCGTGTACGCCGCGTAGGGCCGGCCGTCGTTCACGATCCCGGACCAGCACGGGCTCGTCAGCACGCGGCGCGGCTGGGCCGCGAGGTCCTCGAAGGTGGTGCGCACCCCGCGCGTGCCCTCGGCGAGGTCCGCGAGCGGGAGGCCGACCTTCTTCTCCTCCTCGTGGAAGGCGCGCCAGGCGACCTCGCCGTTCGTCTCGGGCGCGAGGTGGAGCACCACGTTCGCGGCGTCGCGGGCCGTCGCGACCGACGGGTAGGTCTTCCCGCCGAACGCGACGGTGGGCCGCTCGCGCAGGAGCTCGTCGTAGAGGTCGGCGATGGGCCAGCCGAGGCCGTGGGCGCCGATGCCCTGCTCGCGGGCGAGCGGCCCGAGCGCGCGGAAGCGCTCGGCGAGGTGCGCGTAGTCGCGCTCGAC
Organism: Anaeromyxobacter sp. SG66; assembly: GCF_022690805.1. Classification (NCBI taxonomy): domain Bacteria; kingdom Pseudomonadati; phylum Myxococcota; class Myxococcia; order Myxococcales; family Anaeromyxobacteraceae; genus Anaeromyxobacter; species Anaeromyxobacter sp. SG66. Next base: position 39,240 of record NZ_JALCZC010000025.1, on the reverse strand, counting down.
GATCGCCAGCGCCGGGGCGTTGCGGCCGGGCACGAGCGGCGCGGCGCCGTCGGCCCAGTCCGGCGCCTCGGGATCGCCCATCTCCGCGGGCGTGTCGTGCGCGATCGCGGTCGCGACCACGTCGAGCACGGGGGAGGGGAGGTGCGCCTTCGCGAGCGCCGTGACCGCGTCGGCGAGGGCCGCGAAGGCGTCGAAGTCGCTCTTCGCCTCCCAGCAGGGCGGGACCGCCGCCTGCATCGGGTGGACGAAGGAGTGGAGGTCGGTCGAGGAGAGGTCGTCCTTCTCGTACGAGGTCGCCGCCGGCAGGACCACGTCGGCGAGGAGCCCGGTGGTGGTCATGCGGAAGTCGAGCGCGACCACGAGGTCGAGCTTCCCCTCCGGCGCGGGGCGCACCACCGCCTCGCGCGCGCCCTCCGGCGACTCCTCCGCGATCGAGAGCGCCTTCACGCCGAGGTAGTGGCGCAGGAAGTACTCGTGGCCCTTGGCGCTCGAGGAGAGCGCGTTGCCGCGCCAGGCGAGGAGCACCCGCGGCCAGGCCTCGGGCGCGTCGGGATCCTCCACCGCGAGCCGCACGCGCTTCTCCTCCAGCGCGCGCGCCACGTGGGCGGTCATGGCCTTCGGCTCCGCCCCGCCGGCCTCGGCCGCCTCGCGCGCGACCTCGAGCGAGCTCCGGTCGAACTGAGGGTAGAACGGGAGCCAGCCGCGCCGCACCGCGCGGATCTGGTGGTCCATCGCGTGGGGACGATCGCCGCGCGAGGCGGGATCGAGCCGGCCCTCGCGCTCGGCGTGCTCGTAGCGCCACTGGTCGGAGTGGACGTAGTGGAACGAGGGCGCGTTCTGGAAGCGCGGCGGCTTCGCCCAGTCGAGCGCGCCCGCGAGCGTGGCCCACGGCGCCACCGGCGCGAGCTTCTCCTGGCCGACGTAGTGGTTGAGGCCGGCGCCGTTCTTGCCGACACAGCCGCACAGCATGAGCGTCGTGAGCGCGGCGCGGTAGGCGAGGTCCGCGTGGTACCAGTGGTTCACGCCGGCGCCGATGATGACGGAGCAACGCCCGCCGGTGCGCTCCGCCGTGTCCGCCCACTCGCGCGCGAGCCTCACGACCTGCGCGCGGTCCACGCCGGTGTACCGCTCCTGCCAGGCGGGGGTGAACGGCGCCTCCGCGTCGTCGTAGCTCGCCGGGTACTCGCCCGCGAGGCCGCGCCCCACCCCGTGCTGCGCGAAGAGCAGATCCTGCACGGTCGCGACCGCCACCCGGCCGGCGTCCGTCTCGACGAACCGCACCGGCACCCCGCGCCGCCACACCCGGTCCGTGCCGAAGTCGGGCACCTCGAGCGCGACCACCGCGTCGTGGCGCTCGAGGAACGACAGCACCGGGTCGATGGGCGAGCCGTCCTGCCCGTCCTCGAGCTTCAGGTTCCACTGCCCCTTGCGCGCCTGCCAGCGGAAGCCGAGCGTGCCCTGCGGCATGCGCGGGGCGTCGGCGGCGCGATCCCAGACCAGGAACTTGAACCCTCCGTGCTCCTCGCCGCGGTAGCGGCCGAGGGCCTCCGCGCGGAGCATGCGCCCGGGCGCGGCGACGCCGTCCTTCACGTCGAGCGCGACGAGGAACGGCGCGTCGGTGTAGCGGGTGAGGAAGTCGCGGAACGCCGGCACCTCGCGCTGGGCGTGGACCTCCGAGAGCAGCACGTGGTTCACCGCGCAGAGCAGCGCGCCGTCCTGCCCGGCGTGCGCGGGGATCCACCAGTCGGACTGGCGGCAGGTGGGGTTGAAGTCGGGCGAGAGCACGACGACCTTCGCCCCGTCGTGGCGCGCCTCCGCGAGGAAGTGCGCGTCGGGCGTGCGCGTCACCGCCACGTTCGAGCCGAGCACGAGCACGTACTTGCTGTTGAACCAGTCGGCGCTCTCCGCGACGTCGGTCTGCTCGCCGAACACCTCCGGCGAGGCGTTGGGGAGGTCGCAGTACCAGTCGTAGAACGAGAGGTTCACGCCGCCGAGCAGCTGGAGGAAGCGGGAGCCCGCGGCGAACGAGAGCATCGACATGGCCGGGATGGGCGAGAAGCCGATGACGCGGTCCGGGCCCCAGCGCTTCACGGTGTGGACGATGGAGGCCGCGACGATCTCGACCGCCTCCTGCCAGCTCGCGCGGCGGAAGCCGCCCTTGCCCCGCGCCGCCTGCAGCACGGCGCGGCGCGCCGGGTCGGCCATGAGCGCGCCGAAGGCCGCGACCGGATCGGCGTCCGCCGCCCTGGCCGCGCGCCACGCGTCGAGGAGGGCGCCGCGCACGTAGGGGGTCTTCACGCGGAGCGGAGAGTAGAGGTAGGTCGAGTAGCACGCGCCGCGCTGGCAGCCGCGCGGCTCGTAGGGCGGCACGCCCTCGAGGGCGGGGTAGTCGGTCGCCTGGGTCTCGAAGGCGACGATCCCCTCCTTCACGTGCACGTTCCAGGAGCAGCTCCCGGTGCAGTTCACGCCGTGGGTCGAGCGCACGGACCGGTCGTGCTGGTGCCGGTCGCGCCACAGCCGCTCCCAGCGGCGCGAGGAGGGGTCGAGGACGTCACGCAGGAAGCTCATCGGGAACCCCCCTCGGCCCGGCGGGCGCGCGCGAGCGCGGCCGAGACGGGCGGCATGCGGCGGCGGAACAGGACGGCGAGGAGCGCGAAGATCGCCGCGGCGACGAGGCCCGCCTCGAGGAGCAGGCGCCCGAGCGCGCCTCCCGAGGGAGGCGGCGCCGCGCGCGCCTCGAGCAGGAACGCGGCGAGGTCGCCGCGCTCGCGCGCGGTGAGGGCGTGGCCGCGGTAGATGGGCTCCATGCTCGGGAACGGCACGTCCTCGAGCGCGGCCGCGAGCGTCTCCGCGTCGTAGGTCTCCGCCGCGGCCGAGAGGTCCGGCCCGAAGCTCGCGCTGAAGGCGAGCCCGTGCCCCGCGAGCCCGTGGCAGGCGAGGCACGGCGCGCCGCCGTTCGCGAGCGGCGTCGTCCCCACGTAGAGCGCCTCGCCCTGGCGCGGGTCGGCGGCGGCGCCGGCCAGGCCGGGGGTGAGCGCGGCGGCGAGGACGAGCGCGCCGCACAGGCGATCGATGGGAGGCATCGCTTGCTCCTCGGGTGCGGGTCGGTGCTGGTTGACCCGAAGTTGCCATTGCTGGTTAGCGCAGGAATTGCCGAGACCGGAAGAGTTTCCGTCGGTGGCCATTCGGGGCCTGATTTGACGTGCGTCAATACGCGACCGCTGACCTCACCGAATCCACCGATGGAACGGTAGGTCGGATCCGGACGTCCGCATGCTTTGCGCGCGCCCCCGCGGCCGCTCGCGACGGAGTCGATGCTCGCGGGGTGCTCGTGCGACGGCGCCCCGGGCGCGGGCGCCGCCGCGCCCTCACGGCGGCGGGACGAGCCCGAGCCGCGCGAGATCCTCGGGCGTGTTCGCGTTCGCGAACGCGAGCCCCTCGGGATCGACCGCGCGCCACTCGCTCTCCTCCACGATCGCCGCCGCGACGCTCCGTGCGATCGCCTGGAGCGACGGATCGCCCTCCGCGAGGAGGCGCGAGAGGAGCGGCAGGCACGCGCGCGACCAGAGCGCGTGCAGGGGCTCGAGGCGGCCCTGCCAGCGCACCACGACCGCCTCGGCCCCGGCCCGGCGCGAGGCGAGGAGCGCGATGCCCGCCTCGGACACGAAGGGCATGTCGCAGCCGGCGGTGAACACCCAGGTCGTGCGCGCCGCGGAGAGCGCGGCGTGAACGCCGCCGGGCGCGCCCTTCCCCTTCACGAGGTCCGGCACGATGGGCGCGCCGAGCGGCGCGTAGGGCGCGGGGTCGTTCGCGACGACGAGCGCGCCGCCGTCGAAGAGCGCGCGGAACAGGCGGAGCGAGCGCGCCGCGATGGGCTCGCCGCCCACGCGCAGGAGCCCCTTCGGCCGGCCGCCGAGCCGCGTCGCCCGTCCGCCCGCGATGAGCGCGCCGGTGCAGTCCGAGATGCGTGCCGACATCACCGGGGTCGAGCATAACGTGAGGAGGCGTCCGCCGGGCGCCGGCGGACCGCCGCCGCTATGGAGTCGAGCGGTCGATTCGGGTACAACCCTAGCCCCCCTATGACGCCGGAACAGCGCATCGAGGCCTTCCGGGCATTCGTGGCGAAGAGCCCGGACGACGCCTTCGCGCGCTACTCGCTCGCGATGGCGCTCCGCACCGCCGGCCGCGGAGACGAGGCCGTCGCCGAGTTCCGCGAGACGGCGCGGCGCAAGCCCGACTACGTCCCGACCTACCTCATGCTCGGCCAGTCGCTCGAGACGGCGGGCCTGGACGGCGAGGCGGCGCGGGCCTACGAGGACGGGATCGCGGCCGCGACCCGCACGAACGACATGCACGCACGGAGCGAGCTCTCGCAGGCGCTCGACGCCGTCCGTGCCCGAGGAGCCTGACAGAAGATGAGCCCCATCGATCCCAAGGACGTCGAAGTGACCCGCGCGCGCATGGAGACGGACGACGTCCGGCTCTCGCTCGGCGGCCTCCTGCGCGGCAAGCGCGCGCTCATCACCGGCGTCGCGAACGACCGCTCCATCGCCTGGGGGATCGCGGAGGCGTTCCAGCGCGAGGGCGCCGAGCTCGCGTTCACGTACCCCGGCGAGTCGATGGAGCGGCGCGTCCGCCCCATCGCCGAGGGCATCGGCGCGAAGGCGATCGTCGACTGCGACGTCTCGAAGGACGAGGACATCGCCCGCACGGTCGCGGAGATCGGCAAGGTGTGGGATCGCGTGGACGTGCTCGTCCACTCGATCGGCTTCGCGCCGCGCAGCGCGCTCGACGGCCGCTTCGCCGACGTGACGACCCGCGACGCGTGGCGCATCACCATGGACGTCTCCGCCTACTCGCTCATCGCCCTCGCCCGCGCGTTCCGGCCGATGATGCCCGCTGGCTCGAGCATCGTGACGCTCACGTACTACGGCGCCGAGAAGGTCGTCCGGAACTACAACGTGATGGGCGTCGCGAAGGCCGCGCTCGAGTCCTCGATGCGCTACCTCGCCGAGGACCTCGGCCAGGAGGGCATCCGGGTGAACGCGATCAGCGCCGGGCCCATCAAGACGCTCGCCGCCGCCGGCATCAAGGGCATGCGCACCATGCTCGGCGAGAACGCGGCGAAGACGCCGCTCCGCCGGAACGTCGACCAGGAGGACTGCGCGCGCGCGGCCCTCTACCTCTGCTCGGACCTGGCGCGCAACGTGACGGGCGAGGTGCTGCACGTCGACGCCGGGCAGAACATCCTGGGCGTCGTGTCGATGGAGTAGGCGCCGCCGCCGCTCACACGAAGCGGCCGCGCCGCGGCTTCTCTCCCACGAACGGGTTCGAGCGGCGCTCCTCCCCGAGGAGCCCCGCCGGCCCGTGGCCGGGGTGGAAGCGCACCTCGTCGCCGAGCGGGAAGAGCTTCCCCTGGATGGAGGCGTGCAGGGCGTCGAAGTCGCCGCCGGGGAGATCCGTCCGCCCGACCGAGCCGGCGAACAGGGTGTCGCCGCTGAAGAGCAGCCGCTCCTCCGGGAAGAAGAGGCAGATCGAGCCCGGGCTGTGACCGGGCGTGTGGATGACGCGCCCCTCCGACGCGCCCACGCGGAAGGTCTCACCGTCGGCCGGCTGGTGATCGACCGCCGGCGCGACGACCGGATCGAACCCGAACATCTCCGCCTGGCGCGGCAGCGCCTCGAGCCAGCCCGCGTCGGCCGCGTGCAGCGAGAGGGGGGCGCCCGTCGCGTCCTTCGCCTCGGCGGCGCCGGCGACGTGATCGATGTGTCCGTGCGTGCACAGGATCCGCGTCACGCGCCAGTCCGGCTCGAGGAGCGCGAGGACGCGCGGGATCTCGCCGCCCGGGTCCACGAGGAGCGCCTCGCCCGTCCGGTCGCAGGCGGCGACGTAGGCGTTCGCGGCGAAGGGGCCGACGACGGCGTTCCGGACGACGAGCATCGCTTCGATCCCCCGGCCCTCGCGCGCTGCCGGGCCCCTGGAAGCGACGAGGGCCGGCGGGAATCGATCCCCCGGCCCCCGGCGACGATGGCGACCCGCGCTCGCGGGCGCGCGCCTGGCTAGTACGAGAAGGACGACCCGCAGCCGCAGGTCGTGCGCGCGTTGGGGTTGTTGAACTTGAAGCCGGCGCCCTGGAGGCCGACCACGTAGTCGATCGTGACGCCCTGGAGGTACATCGAGCTCATCGGATCGACGTAGAGCTTCACGCCGTCCTGCTCGAACGAGACGTCGCCCTCACGGGGGTCCTTCTCGAAGTCCATCGAGTACTGGAAGCCCGCGCAGCCGCCGCCCATCACGCCGACGCGGATGCCGTACGCGTGGAGCCCTTCGCGCTCCATCGCGTCCTTCACCATCTCGATCGCCTTGGCGGTGAGGCTGACGGGATTCTCCGTCCCGGCGTCGGCGGCGGGGGCGGCAGGGGTGACGGGAGTCTGGGTGATGGCATCCATGTGTCGAAATTCTCCGTGGCGGGGTTGGTCGCCCGCCCGCTTTGACGTGACGCAAGGGAGTCTAACAGCGGGGGTTGGGCGCTTCAATGCGAGGTGCGGACGGGCGCGGAAGCCGCGAGCTTCAGGCGCGCCCCGAGAGGTGGCGCCCGCCATCCACGGGGAGCACCGCGCCGGTCACGAAGGGCGCCCCGGCGAGGAAGCGCACGGCCGCCGCGACGTCGGCGGGCGTGCCCGGACGCCCCAGCGGGATGCGGGCGGCGAGCGTGCGGCGGAGCTTCTCCGGGTACGCCTCCGGCCAGAGCACCGTCCCGGGCGCGACGGCGTTCACCCGGATCTCCGGCGCGAGCTCGAGCGCCAGGCACTCGGTGAGCCGGACGAGCGCCGCCTTGGAGGCCGCGTAGGCCGCGAAGCCGCGCCAAGGCACGAGGCCGCCGCCCACGTCGGCGACGTTCACGACGGAGCCGTGGGACCGGCGGAGGAGCGGCGCGAGCGCGCGCGTGAGCAGGAGCGGCGCGCGGGCGTTCAGGTCCATCTGCGAGTCGAACGCCGCGGCGTCGGTCTCCTCGAGCGGGAGCGCGTCGAACGCCGCCGCGCTGTTCACGAGGAGATCGAGCCTGCGGTGGCCGCGCCGGAAGGCGGCGGCGAGCGCCGCGGGTCCGTCCGGCTGGGCGAGGTCCGCCTGCAGCGCGTCCGCGAGGCCGCGCGGCGGGTGCGAGCGGTAGTGGGCGACGACCGCGTACCCGTGGCGCGCGAGGTCGCGCGCGATCGCGTTCCCGACCCGCACGCCCGCGCCGGTGACGAGCGCGACCGGCGTCACGGCGGCCCTCGCCTGCCTGGCGCCGCCGCGAGGCGCGCGGTGCCGTCGCGCAGGGAGGCGGCGGGCGTCGCGGCCGGTTCCATGCGCGCGGACGGCGCCGTCATGCCTCGTCCTCGCGCGGCGGGTCCCAGATCGTCTCGTCGCGCCGCGCTCGCGCGTTCGCGACCCGCGCCGCGACGAACAGGAAGTCGGAGAGCCGGTTCAGGTACGCGAGCGCCTCGGGCGCGACCTCGACCTCCGCCGCGAGCGCCACCACCCGCCGCTCCGCGCGGCGGCAGACGCAGCGCGCGAGGTGGAGCGCCGCCGCGGTCCGCGTGCCGCCCGGGAGCACGAACTGGCGGAGCGGCGGGAGCGCTGCGTCGAACGCGTCGATGGCCGCCTCGAGCCGGGCGGTCCACGCCGGGGCGATGGGCGGGATCGCGCTGCGCGCCTTCGCCTCGTGCGGCGTCGCGAGCTCCGCCCCGACGCAGAACAGCTCGTGCTGCACGCGCGCGAGCTGGGCGTCGATCTCGGGATCCTCGACGATCGCGCGGACCGAGCCCACCGCCGCGTTGAGCTCGTCCACCTCGCCGTAGGCGTCGACCCGCGCGTCGCTCTTCCGCACGCGCGGCCCCCCGAACAGGCCGGTCTCTCCGCGATCGCCGCTCTTCGTGTAGATCTTCACGCCAGCGTGCCTATCAGAGGCACGAGGCGGGCCGCAACGCCCGCGCGAGGAGCGGATGGAGCCCATCTTCGAGGGAGACGCGCTCGCGGCGGTCGGACGCGCGGCGGCGGAGCGCGCCTGGGCGGGCGGGCTCACGGTGGCGAGGCCCGACGGGAGCGTGGTGCCGATCCCGCTCGTCGCCGAGCCGGAGGTGCCGTCGCGCGAGGCGCTCGCCGCGGCCGCGCGGGAGGCGCAGGCGATCCTGTCCGGCGCGGTGAAGCTCGCGCGCCACCTCCTCCTCCACGGGGACGCGCGGGATCGCGCCGCGCTCGTGGAGCCGTTCGAGGGCCTCGAGGCGGAGGCGATGGCGAAGCTCTTCGCCGAGGCGCCGCTCCCCGTGCTCCACGCCCGGGTCGACTTCCTCGTCCCCGAGGGCGGCGGCCCGCCCCGCGCGCTCGAGCTCAACGCCACCATCCCGGCCATGTCCGGCTACGCGGATCTCGCCGCGCACGCCTGGATCCGCGCCGCCGCCGCCGCGCGCGGCAAGCCTCCCCGCGAGGCGGAGGCGCTCGTCGCCCGCTGCGGCAGCCACATGGAGCGGCTGCGCGAGGTGCTCGTCGCGTACTACCGGGCGCGCGGCGGCACGCGCGAGCGCCCGTCGATCGCGATCGTCGCGCGGCCGGGCGACGCGCAGATCGGCGAGCTCCGGTGCCTCCAGGCCCACCTCGCGCGGATGGGGCACGCCGCGGCGAACCTCGTCCCGGCGGCGTGCGAGCCGGAGCGCTGGGACGTGCTGTACCGGCACGTGTGGGCGAACCGCGTGGACCCGGCCACGCCGTTCGCGCGCGCGCTGCTCGCCCCGGCGCGCCACGTGCTCGTGAACCCGGTGAACGGCCTGCTCGAGGCGAAGGCCCTCTTCGCGCGGCTGTCGGAGTGCGCGGACGACGCGGCGCTCGCCGGGCGCGCCGGGCTCGACGCGGAGGAGCGCGCCGCCGCGGCGCGGCTCCCGATCACGCGGCGGCTCACCCCGGCGCTCGCGCCGCGCCTCCTCGAGGAGCGGGCGCGCTGGGTGCTGAAGCGGAGCTGGGACTACGGCGGGAAGAGCGTGCACCTCGGCGCGGAGGAGGCCCCCGAGGAGTGGGCGCGGACCGTCGAGGCGGCGCTCGGCGACGCGCGCGGGGGAGGGTTCGTCGCGCAGGAGCGGATCTTCGCGGCGCGCCGGGCGGCGACGCGCGTGACGCCGGAGGGCCTCGACAGCGGGATGCTCTATCGCGACCTGTCCACCTACTGCGGGCTGGGGCCCTCGCGGGCCGACGGCTCCGTGGTCCGCGCCGCCGCCTCGCCGGTGGTCAACATCCTCGGCGGCGGCGGGCTCGCGCCGGTGGTGCCCGCGGACGTGTACGAGGCGCTGCGGTGAGCGCCGCGGCGGGTCACGGGACTCCCGCGGCGGCGGACGGCTCCTCCCCCGTGAGCGGCCCGGAGCGGAAGTCCGCGATCGCCGGGATCCCCGGGAGCACCGCGATCGGCCGCGCGGAGTGATCGGTCGCGAGGTGGACGACGAGCGCCTCCGGGAAGCGGCGGGCGTAGAGGTTCACGTGCGCGGGCTCGTTGTCGAACGCGGCGACCACCGGGCCGAGCCGCTCGACGCGCGCGGCCGCGACCTCCTTCCACGCGTCGTCGTCGAGCGCGAGGTCGTCCTTCATGAGCAGGTGTACGCCCGCGCCGTCCGGGGCCGGGAACCCCTCGCGCCGGAAGACGTGCAACGTGCCCTCGACCATGCGGGCGGGTCGGCCGGTCACGTACGCGATGCGCGCGCCGGCGCTCGCGAGCGCGCGGACGAACGCGGCCGCGCCGGGGAGCGCGGCGTCGAGGCGGCAGTACGCGCTCGTGAAGAACCACTCCGCCCAGAAGCGCCGCGCCGGCCCGGCGTGCGCCGCCACCTCCGCGGGCGTGAGGCCGGCGTTGGCCATCGCGAGCCGCAGGTCCCACCCCTGCCAGTGCTCGGGGCGCGCCTCGAGCAGCGCGGGCAGCCCCGCCACGCGGCCGTAGTCCTGGAGGATGCGGGCCTGGCGCGGGCGGTTGTCGAGCAGCGTCGAGTCGAGATCCAGGACGACCACGCCCCGGGGCGCGGCGGCGGCGGCGCGCGAGAGCGCGGCGGCGAGGGTGGGCTCCTGCGCGGCTGGGCGCGTGCGGCGGCTCATGTCCCTCGAGTAGGGCGCCGGCGCGGCGGCGGAAACGCCCGGGTGGGAGCCTGCGGTGGGAGCGCGTCGCCGGTGTGCGCGCGGCGCGTCGCGTGGGCGTAGGCGCGCACGCCCGCGTCCTTGGGGGCCCCCCGGTTCTCGGCTAGAGTCGGCGCCGCGTGCCCGCGCCGGAGATCCTCGTCGTCGACGACTCGCCGAGCCAGGTCGATTGGCTCGTGTCCGTGCTGAGGCGTGAGGGCTACCGCGTCCGGATCGCGCGCGACGGAGGCGAGGCGATCCGCGCCATCCGCGGGGTGCCGCCCGATCTCGTGCTGCTCGACCTCATGCTCCCGGACCTGGACGGGCTCGAGGTGCTGCGCACCGTCAAGGCCAGGCCCGAGGAGCCCTTCGTCCCGGTCATGATCCTGTCGGCGAGGTGCGACGTCGACTCCAAGGTGACCGGGCTGCGGCTCGGGGCGGACGACTTCCTCGCGAAGCCGTTCGCCGAGGCGGAGGTCCTCGCCCGCTGCGCGGCGATGCTGCGCATCAAGTCGCTCCAGGACCAGCTCCGCCGCGCCCAGCGCGATCTGGAGGAGCGCTCGGTCACGGACGCGCTGACGGGCCTCAAGAACCGGCGCTTCTTCGACGAGCGGCTCTACGAGGAGTTCTGCCGCGCGCACCGCTACGCGGACCCGCTGTCGCTCATCATGATCGACCTCGATCACTTCAAGACCGTGAACGATCGGCACGGCCACCCGGCCGGCGACGCGGTGCTGCGCGAGGCGGCCGCCGTGGCGCGCGCGTCGATCCGCGATCCGGACATCTGCTGCCGCTACGGGGGCGAGGAGTTCGCGGTCATCCTGCCGAAGACGCACCTGCCCGGCGCCCTCGCCGTCGCGGAGCGGATCTGGCGCGCGCTCGGCGCGAAGGCGTACGCCGTCGCGGCGGAGGCGCACGCCGGGCCGGCGGAGCTGCGCGTGACCGCCTCCCTCGGCGTGGCGTTCTTCCCCTCGAAGGACATCACGGCGCACGAGCACCTCCTCCGCTTCGCGGACGACGCGCTCTACCAGGCGAAGCGCGCCGGGCGGAACACCATCCGTCTCTACCAGTCGCCCAGCTCGACCCCGCCGCCCGGCCCTCCCGCAAACGGCTGAACGCAAAGTGGCGTTACTGTCAGGGTAAGGGTATAGGTTGACCCGGAGCGCATCGCTACCCGGGTCCGAGCGCGCTCAACGCTGCGAAAACATTGCTCCCCGGGTCCGTCCCACGTGGACCGGACGATGCACCGTGGGGGCACCCCGTGATGGACGCGCAGGTCACCTCGACGGGATGCGTGCACCCCGGACCCAGCCGGGAGTGCACCCTCCTCATCGTCGAGGACGACGAGCTCGTCCGGCGCGCGCTCCAGCGCGTCCTGCGCCGCGCGCGCTGCCGGATCCTGGAGGCGGCCGGGGCGGAGGACGCCCTCGAGCTCCTCGAGCGCGAGCCCGTGCACGCGATCGTCTCGGATCACCGGATGCCGGGCATGACGGGCATCGACCTCCTGCGCAGGGTGAAGGAGCGCTGGCCGCGGGTCCAGCGGGTCCTGCTCACCGGCCAGGCCGACTCCGCCGCCATCGAGGAGGCGGTGAACCGCTCCGAGATCTTCCGCTTCATCTGGAAGCCCTGGGACGACGCGCACCTGCTCATCACCGTGCAGAGCGCGATCGACCAGTTCTGGACGCTCGAGGAGAACGACCGGCTCGCCGGCGAGCTCGCGGTGCGCAACGCGGAGCTCGAGCGGGTGAACCGCGAGCTCGACGCGCACCTCGTGGCGCGGCAGGTGGCCCTCGTGCGCGCCGCCGAGGAGTGGCGCGCCTGCTTCGACGCGCTCGGCGACCCGGTCGCGATCGTGAAGAGCGGCGGCTGCGAGGTGGTCCGCGCGAACGCGGCGTTCGCGCGCGCCGCGGGCGTGGCCGTGAACGCGCTCCCCAGCCTGCGCTGCCGGGAGCACGCCTTCGGCGCGCTGCCCTGCCCGTCGCGGTGCCGCGTCGCGGCGGGCGGCGCCGAGGCCGAGGCCGTCCGCGGCGACCGCACCTGGCTCGTCCGCTCCTTCCCGTTCACGGGCGAGGACGCCGCCTTCGTCGTGGTGATGAAGGACGTCACCGAGGAGCGCGAGGTGACGCAGCGGCTGTTCCAGGCGGAGAAGATGTCCGCCATCGGCCAGCTCGCCGGCGGCGTCGCGCACGAGATCAACAACCCGCTCGGCGGGATCCTGGCCTTCGCGCAGCTCATGAGCCGCGAGGACCGCTCGCCGGCCGACCTCGAGAACCTGAAGCTCATCCAGGACGCGGCGATGCGCGCCAAGCGCATCGTCGAGAGCCTGCTGCGCTTCTCGCGCCGGCCGCGCGGCGAGGAGAAGGGCCCGGTCGAGCTCGCGCAGGTCGCCGACGACGCGCTGTTCCTGCTCCGCCCGCAGATGAAGGACGGGAAGGTCGAGGTGGTGCGCGACTACCGGCCGGTCACCGCGCTCGGGAACGCGAACCAGCTCCAGCAGATCGTCGTGAACCTGGTGGTGAACGCCATCCAGGCGATGAGCGGCGCGGGCCGGCTCACCGTGACCGCCGGCCCCGGCGCGCCGGGGCGCGTGCGGGTGTCCGTCGCCGACACCGGGCCGGGCGTGCGCCCGGAGATCGCGAAGCGGATCTTCGAGCCGTTCTTCACGACCAAGCCCGAGGGGAAGGGCACCGGGCTCGGTCTCTCCATCTGCTACCAGATCGCCGAGGACCACGGCGGCTCGATCCGCGTCGAGCCGGGCCCTGAGGGGGGCGCCTGTTTCGTGGTCGACCTGCCGGCGACGCAGTCGAAGCACTGAACCGAGGGGACCTCATCATGGCCGAAGGCACAGACACCAAGCCCGTACGCGTCCTCGTGGTCGACGACGAGCCGACGCTCCTCCGCGCGCTCCAGGCTCTGCTCGAGCAGAAGGGCTACGCGGTGGTCGCGCTCGACTCGCCCATCGCGGCGACGCAGCGGCTCGCGCACGAAGACTTCGACGTCGCGCTGCTCGACATCAAGATGCCGCAGCTCTCCGGCCTCGAGCTCCTGTCGGCGGTGAAGCACCGCCGGCCCGAGGTCGAGGTCATCATGATGACCGGGCACGCGACGGTCGAGACCGCGCTCGCCGCGGTCCGCTCCGGCGCGTACGACTACCTCACGAAGCCGTTCGAGGACGTCGAGCTCGTCGCGCGTGCGGTCGCCAAGGCGGCCGAGCGCAAGATGCTCTTCGACCGCAACCGCCGGCTCGAGACGCAGCTCCGCGAGAAGGAGGGCGCGGCGCCGGAGGGGCTCGTCGGCAACTCCGCGCCCATCCGCGAGGTGGTGCGGATGATCGAGGCGGTCGCCTACAGCGCGACCACCGTGCTCGTCACCGGCGAGAGCGGCACTGGCAAGGAGCTCGTCGCCCGGGCCCTGCACGCGCGGAGCCCGCGGCGCGCCCAGCCGTTCGTGGCGCTCAACTGCGGCGCGCTCACCGAGACGCTGCTCGAGTCTGAGCTCTTCGGGCACGTGAAGGGCGCGTTCACCGGCGCGCAGCGCGACCAGAAGGGCCTGTTCGACGCCGCCGACGGCGGGACGATCTTCCTCGACGAGATCGGCGACATCCCGATGGCGACCCAGGTCCGGCTGCTGCGCGTGCTGCAGGAGGGCGAGCTCAAGCGCGTCGGCTCGGCCGACTCGGTGCGGGTCGACGTGCGCGTCATCGCCGCCACGCACCGCGACCTGCCGCGCCTCGTGAAGGCCGGCAAGTTCCGCGAGGACCTGTTCTACCGCCTCAACGTCATCAACATCCCGCTCCCCCCGCTCCGCGATCGCGTCGACGACGTCCCGCTGCTCGCCCACCACTTCCTGCGCCGGTACGCGGAGCGGCTCGCCAAGCGCGTGCGCACCCTGTCGCCGGAGACGGTCGAGCTCCTCTGCGGCTACCGCTGGCCCGGGAACGTCCGCGAGCTCGAGAACGCGATCGAGCGCGCGGTCGTGCTCTGCCGCGGCGAGGCGGTGAGCGCGTCGGACCTCCCGCCCGCCGTGACCGGCCGCACCGCGCCGCTCGTGCGCGAGGCGCCGGCGAGCGGCGACGAGTCCGTGTGGCTCACCATGTCCTACGCCGCCGCGAAGGAGCAGGCGCTGCGCCGGTTCGAGAAGGGCTACGTCGAGACGCTGATGCGCCACTGCGACAGCAACATCTCGGCGGCGGCCCGCAAGGCCGGCATGGACCGGTCCAACTTCAAGCGCGTGCTGCGCAAGTACCGCACCGACGTGGAGCCCGACGTGGGCGAGCAGGACGAGGCCGATCGCGCGGCAGGGTAGGCGGTAGGCGAACGAAGCGAGCCCGCCGGCCGCGGCGGGTCACCGCCGCGTTCACGCTCCCGCCCGACGTGTGTCCGGGGAGGAAGCAGTCCCTCCTGCCGCATTCGCGACACGCGTTCACGCCGCCCGCCGACATCCGTCAGCAGGGAGGGGCCCCGTCGCGAAGCGACGGGGAGGGACGCAGTCCCTCCCGGCGGGGCGCCGCCGCGTTCGCGGCGAAGCCGCCACGGGGGGCCGCCCGGGCCCCCGGGGGGGGGGGGGGGCCCCCGCGGCCCGGGGGGGGGGGGGGGGGGGGGGCCCCCCCCCCCCGCTTCTATGGAAACAACGGGTCCCCGAGCCGCGGGTTCGCGGCGGCCTTCTCCGTCGTGAAGCGGAGCTGGACGGCCTCGCCCTTCCAGACCTCGACGGCGCGAGGGAACCAGTCGCCGCCCGTCGGCGAGCCCCAGCCGAGGAGGCGGACGTCGAGCATCACGCCGCCCTCTGCCGAGACGAGCCGCATCGGCTGGAAGGTCTCCTTGTCCACGTACGCGACCGGCTTCGCGTCCTTGCTCGATCGCGCGCCGACGACGTAGGCGAGGCGGCCGTCGAACCGGCCGATGGACACCTCCGCGGTCGAGACCCCCCGCCGCCCGAGGACGCTCGCGTACGCGGAGGCGCCGCCGCCGGCGAGCGACGGGCCGAGGAGGGCGCAGGTCGAGCGGACGAGCGCGACCGCGGCGGGGAGCTCGGCGAGACCGCGCGAGCCGACGACGCGGGAGTCGCGGATCGCGACGTACGGCCGGCTCGCCTCCGGGACGTCCAGCGGCGCGAGCTCGAGGCGGCAGCGGCCCGGCACCTTCATGAGGAAGCGCGCGGGTACGGTGAGCTGCTGGCCGCGGAGCTCGACCCCCGCCGCCTGCGCGAGCTTCTGGGCGTCGGGGCCCTCCGCCTGGAACGTCCCCTGGGCCTCGACCGAGGCGAGCGAGAGCTCGGCGCGCCTCGCGGCGAGGCGCGAGAGGATGCTCGAGACCGGGAGGACGTAGGCGGCGGCGGGGAGCGCGAGGGCGGCGACGGCGAGGGCGGCGAGGAGGCGCTTCGTCAACGGGACATCTCCTTCATCAGCTCGCGCAGCGGGCCCGCGAGCTCGGGGCGCTTCAGCGCGAACGCGAGGTTCGCCTTCAGATACCCCAATCGGTCGCCGGCGTCATATCGGTCGCCTTCGAAGCGGTAGCCGAGCAGCCCGTCCTCGCGCGCCAGCACCGCGAGCGCGTCGGTGAGCTGGATCTCGCCGCCGACGCCGGGGCGAACCTGCTCGAGGACCTGGAAGACGCGCGGCGGCAGCACGTACCGGCCGATCACCGCGAGGTTCGAGGGCGGGTCCCGCTTCGGCTTCTCCACGAGGCGGTCCACCCGGAGGGTGCGCGGCTCGATCTCCGACCCTGCGGCGATGCCGTACATCGAGGTCTCCTCGCGCGGGACCTCCATGAGCGCCACGGTGCCGAGGCCGTGCTTCGCGTAGCAGTCGGCGAGCTGCTTCGCGCCCGGCACCTTCGCGTCGATGATGTCGTCGCCGAGCATCACCACGAACGGCTCGTCGCCGATGACGTCGCGGGCGCAGAGCACCGCGTGCCCGAGCCCCAGCGGCTCCTGCTGGCGGACGGTGATGACGTTCGCCATCTGGGCGATGGACCGCATCTGCTTCTTGAGCTCGAGCTTCCCGGTGCGCTCGAGGTGCGCCTCCAGCTCGGCGGCGATGTCGAAGTGATCGACGATCGACTCCTTGCCGCGGGCGACCACCAGCACGACGTCGCGCACGCCGGCGGCCACCGCCTCGGCGACGATGTACTGGATTGTGGGCGTGTCCACGATGGGGAGCAGCTCCTTCGGGACCGCCTTCGTGGCTGGGAGGAAGCGCGTGCCGAGGCCCGCTGCAGGGATGACGGCCTTGCGGATCGTCCGGTTCTCCATGGTGCCGGCAATCTAGCCCCGCTCAGCGCCGAGCAGAAGTCCGCAAGCGTTCCATCGGGGGTGCGCCCCGGCGGGCTCGCCGCGCGGAGCCGACCCCGACTCCGGCTCCGGCTCCGACCTCGACCTCGACCTCGACCTAGACCCGCTCGTCGACGCCGCAGGACGCCGCGAGGCGGTGGGTGCTCCTGCGGCCTTCGGGCGGGCGCGCACCCGGCCGTTCAGCGCTCGAGCCGCTCCGCCTCGGTCTTGCAGCCGATGCAGAGGTCCGTCACCGGGCGTGCACGGAGCCGCGCCGCCGCGATCGGGCGTCCGCAGGAGGTGCAGCGCCCGAAGGTGCCGGCCTCGATGCGCGCGAGCGCCTCCTGGATCTTCGTGATGAGCTTGCGGTCGCGATCGCGCAGGCGGAGCGCCCAGTTCCGGCCCTCCTCGGCCGTGGCGCGGTCGTTCGGATCCGGGATCTGCCGTCCCTCTCCTCCCGACATCTCGTGGACCGCCCGCTCGGACTGCCCCACGAGCGCGCTGAGCTGCTCCTCGAGCAGAGCACGGTAGCGATCCGTGTCGCGCTTGCGCATGGGGTCCTCCTCGGGTGAGCCGTACCCTTCGACCGTAGCGCGTTCCCGAAAACCGCCACAAGCGTCCTTGCCGGGGGCGTGACGTCCCCGTATCCTCGCCCGGTGCACGCGCGAATCGTGACGAGTGCCCTCGCGGCCGTCATCGTCGCCGCCCACGCCGCTGCCGCCGAGCTGCCTCCGCCCGGTGGGGTCCCGGACCTCGCCGGTCCACGCGCGCTCGCGCTCTCGGCCGGCGTGGGGATGGCGGCAGGCAACGACGGGATCCTGGTGAACCCCGCGACGATCGGGGCGCGCCGGCGCTACTCGGTCGAGGCGGGCGGCTTCGTCGATCGGCGCGGGGCCGAGAGCGTCGCGCAGCTCTTCGGCGGCTCCGTGGTCGACTCGCTCTCGTCGCCGGTGGCCGCGGGCGTCTCGTACCTGCGCGCGATCGACGGGGACTACACGGGGAACCTCGTCCACCTCGCGCTCGCGGGTCCGATCGCCGAGAAGCTCTACCTGGGCGTCGCCGCGAAGTGGCTCTCGCTTCGCGCCAACGAGAAGGTGAGCGCGGCGACCGGCGACGCCGGACTGTTCTGGCAGGTGGGCGAGTGGGTCTCGCTCGGCGCGGTGGGCTACAACCTCGTGCCCATCGCGAACGAGGCGGTGGCTCCGATGGGCGTCGGCGCGGGCCTCACGCTCGGCAACGACCGCGCCTTCCAGATCACCGCGGACTGGCGCGCAGACCTCGACCGCGCCGAGACCACGAAGAACCGCTACGGCGTCGGCGCCGAGGTGCTGCTGGGAGGCCTCGTCCCGCTCCGCGCCGGCTGGGCGCGCGACGAGACGATCGACACGTCGTGGTGGTCGCTCGGCGCGGGCATCGTCACCCGCGGTGGAGTGGCGCTCGACGTCGGTTACCGCCAGAGCCTGGACGCGACCTCGGCGCGGACGATCGCGGCTTCGCTGAAGATGTACATGTTCGATTGAAGCTCGGAGCTGCGTCGTCGAGGCGGGTGACTGCGCGTATGTGGACGCTTCCCCTCGTGCTCGCCGTGACCGCCGCGGCTCCGGCGACGAACACGAGCCGGACAGGACCTCACGAACCGGCTGCCGCTCCCGTGCCCGCGGGGTTCCTCGTGCTCCCGGCCGTTCGCGCCTTCCTCGGGGGCCCGCTCCCTGCGCACGAGCAGTACGTTCCGCTCCCCGGGTCGTCGATGCACGTGGCAGTGGTCGAGGCATGGCCCGCGCAGCCGGACGGACCGAGCCCGAAGGCTGCGTTCGTGCTGCGCGCGAACGGCGCGCCGGACGGAGCGCTGACGGCGGCGCTCGCCGAGGCCATACGAGGTGCGGATCCTGACGCGAGGTGCCTCGGCTCGCCCGAGCACGGGACGCCGAACGTCGCCGGCATCGGCGGGGCCGTGGTGATCGGGTTCGCGGGTGGCCGCGACCCGCGCCCGGCCTGCTTCGTGACATGGGACCCGAAGCGCTCCACGATCGACGTCACGCGCCGGGACCTCCTCGCGACCGACGCCGCGCGCGACGCGCTGGCGACCGGAGCGAGCTGGAGCGCCCGCCCGAGCGCGTCCGCGAGGGCGACCTTCCATGCGTCGAGTGCATTCGTCGAGTTTGCAGGCCCTGCGCGACCGGCGCAGCTGATGGCGGCGACGCTCCCGGGGTCGGGGCTGCTCCTCGTGTACGTCCAGTCCGGCGGGCGGTACGTGGACGAGAGGGATCCGGGCGCGGGCTTCGAGGCGAAGGTGTTCGTCCACGACCCCTCACGCGGAGCGATCGACGCGGGGCGCACGGTCGAGTTAGGGGACGGGTTGTCCGGCCCGACGGCGAGCTGCGGCGGGCTCGGGACGGTGAGCGCCCTGCGCGCCACGGACGCAGCCGTGACGGTGGAGCAGTTCTACGTGCCCGGAGGGGCGCACCTGAACTGCTCCACGCTCGTTCGCTGGGATGCTCGGCGCAAGCTCTTCGACGTCCGTCCGCTCGGCCCGGTGGTCGACACCGCGAGCGCCGCCTTCGACCGCGAGCGCGAGGACCTCGGCGAGCTCGACGCGGGAGCGCTCGCGATGTGGAAGGCGGGGCGCCGCTCCGAGGCGATCGCGTCGTGGAGGTCCGCGTTGCAGGATGGCCGGCGTCTCCTGGACGAGGGCGAGATCTGCAACAACCTCGGGTTCGCATACTGGGCGATCGGGGATCACGCGTCCGCGGAGAGGGTCCTCCTCGAGTGCGAGCAGCAGTTTCCGGAGCGCCCGGCCATCCAGCTCAACCTCGGCGACGTCTACCGCGACAGTGGGCGCAAGGCGGAGGCGGTCGCGCGCTACCGGCGCTTCCTCGGCATGCCGATCTCGCCGAGGCAGCAAGAGATCGCCGAGAAACGCCTGAAAGAGCTCGGCGCCGCGAGGTGACTGCGCCGCCGGCGTCCCGTGCCGATACGCTCGCTGTCAGTTTCACTCACCGCTCGAAGGGACGCTCGACTCCTCCGCTGCCGGGAGGGGCGTCGCCTCTCCTCGCGCGATGGGCCGGGCACTCCCACGGTGACTGTTCCGTGCACCTTCCGGGCGCCGGCCATCCTCACACGTTCGGCAGCACGATCGGCTTCCCCGTCGCCCCGTTCTCGCCGCGCCACACCGGCACTCCCCACACCGCGCTCACCCGCGCGTCCGTGAGGACGTCCGCGGGCCGGCCCTCCGCGACGACCCGGCCGCCGGAGAGCACGACGAGCCGATCGCAGGCGGCGCCGGCGAGGTTCAGGTCGTGCAGCACGGCGACGACGCAGAGTCCGCCGCGGGCCGCGAGCTGGGCCATCC
Source organism: Anaeromyxobacter sp. SG66 (assembly GCF_022690805.1). Classification (NCBI taxonomy): domain Bacteria; kingdom Pseudomonadati; phylum Myxococcota; class Myxococcia; order Myxococcales; family Anaeromyxobacteraceae; genus Anaeromyxobacter; species Anaeromyxobacter sp. SG66. The sequence continues at coordinate 19,493 of NZ_JALCZC010000025.1, read as the reverse complement.
GCATCACGGCGACCTGGTGGGCGAGGTCGAGGAAGGCGGTCGGCTCGTCGAGGAGCAGCACGCGCGGCTCCTGCGCGAGCGCGCGCGCGAAGAACACGCGGCGCCGCTCGCCGCCCGAGAGCGCGTCGAGCCGGCGTCCGGCGAGGTGGAGGAGGTCGCAGGCCTCGAGGGCGCCGCGCACCGCCCCGTGATCGAGGCGGGTCGCCACGGCGAGCAGGCCCTGGTGCGGCGTGCGCCCCATCATCACCGCCTCGCGCACCGTGAACGGCCAGCCGACGCGCGGCTCCTGCGGGACGAGCGCGCAGACCCGGGCGACCTCCCGGCGCGGCGCGGCGTGGGGATCGAGCCCCCCGAGGCGCACCGAGCCGGACGAGGGCGCGGCGAGCCCGGCGACGAGCCGGACCAGGGTGGACTTGCCCGCGCCGTTCGGGCCGAGCAGCCCGACGAACTCGCCCGCGCGCGCGGTGAAGGAGACGTCCTCGAGCGCGTTCCGCGCGCCGTAGGCGAACGAGGCGCCGCGCACCTCGACGATGGGGCCCGGCGCGGGCGCGCTCACGCCGCCTCCGACGGCCGCTCGGTGCGGCGGAGGAGCCAGAGGAAGAACGGCCCGCCGAGGAACGCGGTGACCGCGCCGACCGGCGGCTCGGTGCCGAGCGGGAGGAAGGCGAGCCGCGCGAGCGCGTCGGCGCGGCCGCGCCCGGCCGCGCCGAAGAGCGCCGCGGGGGGGCCGAGCAGGCGGTGGTCGGGCCCGACCACGCGGCGCACGAGGTGCGGGACGATGAGGCCGACGAACCCGACCATGCCGGCGAGCGCGACCGCCGCGCCGGTCGCGGCGCTCGCCGCGAAGAACACGGCCGCGCGGGCGCGCCTGACGTCGACCCCGAGCGAGGCCGCCTCCTCGTCGCCGAGCGTGAGGACGTTGAGGCGCGCCGAGAGCGCGACGAGCGCCCCCACGGACAGGGCGATGAGGACGGCCCCGACGGCGATCGTGCCGGAGGTCTCGTAGCCGACCGCGCCGACGAGCCAGTACATGAGCCGGCTCGCCTGCTCGGGCGGGACGAGCAGCTTGATGAGCGTGATGACGCCCGCGACGAAGGCGTTGAAGACGATGCCGACGAGGAGCGCCGCCTCCGGCACGAGCCGCCCCGCGACGCGGCCGAGCCCGAACACGAGCGCGGTCGAGGCGAGCGCTCCGAGCACGGCGCCGGCCGCGACCGGCGGCGCCGCTGCGAGCGCCTCGCCCGCGCTCCCGGCGACGCGCGCGAGCCCCGCCGCCGCGACGAGCACGATCGAGCCGCCGAGGGCGGCGCCGCCGGAGACGCCCAGCACGAACGGCTCGGCGAGGGGGTTCCGCAGGAGCGCCTGGAGCGCGGTCCCCGCGGCGGCGAGGGCGCAGCCGACGAGCGCGGCGAGCACCGCGCGCGGGAGCCGCAGACCGAGGAGGATCGCCGCGTCGGGATCGCGCCCCGCGAGCGCGGCGGAGATGGAGATCGGCTGGGCGCCGAGCGCGCAGGAGAGGGCGATCGCGAGGGCGACGGCCACGGCGCCCGCGGCGAGGGCGAGCGCGAGCCGGGCCGCGGGGGACACGGTCACCGGCTCGCCTCGGGGTGGATCCCGCGGAAGAGCGCGTCGAGGCCGCGGACCATGCGCGGCCCCGGCCGGAGGAGATCGTCGTTCGGGATCCGGAAGACCCGGCCGCGGCGGACCGCGGGGATCGCGGCGAGCCGCGCGATCCCCTCCGGCGGCTCGCGCGCCGCGCCGTCCACGACGAGCTCCGGATCGTCCACGACCGCCTTCTCGAGCGGGTAGACCGGCCAGGGGCGCTCGCCGCGGACGACGTTCTCCGCCCCGGCGAGCGCGAGGAGCTCGTCGGGGAAGCTCCCCGGACCCGCCACCACGAGCGGCTCCCGCCCGACGACGAAGAGGACGCGCTTGCGCTTCACCTCCCGCCCCCGGCGCCGCACGTCGTCCACCGCCGCGCGCAGGGAGCGCGAGAGCCGCTCGCCGCCCGCGGGGTCTCCGAGCGCCTCGCCCACGAGGCGCGGCGTCGCGAGCACGTCGGCGACGCTCACGATCGGGATGGCGAGGACCGGGAACGGGTGGCGCGACGCGGCCGACAGCTCGGCGATGCGCCGCACCGCGCCGAGGGCGCCGCCGTCCGTCACCCACAGCAGGAGATCGGGCGAGAGCGCGAGCACCGCCTCCGGGCTCGGGTCGAGGAACCCGCCCACGCGCGGGAGGTCCTTCACCTCGGGAGAGTCGTCGAGCCGCGTCACGCCCACGAGCCGGTCCGCGTGGCCGAGGGCGACGACGACGTCGGTGAGGCTCGGCGCGAGCACGACGATCCGGCGGGGCGGCGCCTTCGGGCGCGGCCCCACCCAGATCGCGCCGCCCTCCGCGGCGCCCTTGCCGCTCGGGCGCAGGGGATCGTCCGCCGCCGCGCGCGACAGGGCGAGCGCGGCGACGGCGAGGGCCAGGGCGGCGGTGCGGATCACTCGCTGCATGCGATGTCGGACACCCAGGCGAAGTGCGTGTCGGGATTCACCGGGCAGACCTCGGTCGCGGCGCCGGTGGCGCGCGACGCAGGGTCGAAGGGCAGCACCTTTCCGGAGCTCTGGTCGGTCACGAGGCCGCGCCCGCCGCAGAACGTCACGTTCCCCGGGACGATCGCGCTCGCGTCGACCGCCGCGCCGACCTTCGGCGCGCCCGAGACGTCCACCGGCACGATCGCGCCGGGGGCCTCGGTCGGGAAGGAGAACGACCCGCACGCGATCCACACCGTCGAGCCCAGCACCGCCACGTCGCCCGGGTTCTTGCAGCCGGGCCCGAGGTCCACGATGGACGTCGCGTCGCTCGCGGCGGTGTCGACGACGAGCAGCCGTCCGTTGCCCGCGGGGGCGAAGTAGCCGGCGAAGCCGCCGCCGAAGTCCGCGAACTTCAAGTTGGGGAGCGACACGAACACGCGGGCGCCGACCGTCGCCACCTGGTTCGGGAAGGGATAGCCGGGGGCGTCGGCGCTGCCCGGGACCGCGAGGACGTCGATCGTGCCCGTGACCTCGCCGCAGCGCGCCCGGCAGCGGCCGTCGCGGCACTCGCGCCCGGCCGCGCAGGCGCCGCCCGCGCCGCAGGCGGGCGCGTCCGGCTTCGCGCACTCGGCGAGCCCGGAGAGATCGACCTTCGCGATCTGCTGGCCGACCGGCGCGGTCTGGTCGCCCGTGGGCCCGTTGCCGTACAGCGCGACGTACGCGGTCGTCCCGGCGACGGCGAGCCCGTGCGGGTTCGGTGCGTCGCCGGGCAGCACGATCTCGTCGAGCACCCCGCCCGCCGCGTCGAGGACCACGAGCGTGCCGACGCCGGAGTTCGCGGCGAGCACCGCGCCGGCGTAGGTCGTGACGTACTGCAGGTCGTTTCCGGGGAGCACGGTGAGGCTCGTCGGCAGGCTCGCGTCGATGGGCACGACGCCCACCCCGGCGGGGAAGCCGTTCGCGGTGTAGAGCACGTCCGCGCCCATCGCGAGCGCCGTGGGACCGCCGCGCGACAGGCGCGGGGCGCCGGCGGGGGCGAGATCGATCGTCACCGGCCGCACGTCCCCCGTCGCGTAGCAGGCGACGAACACCTCGGCGCGGCAGGCGCCGTCGCGGCACGCCTCCCCCGCGCCGCAGGCCTTGCCGCAGGCGCCGCAGTTCTGCCGATCCGTCGCGAGCTCCACGCACGACCGGCCGCACGCCGTGAACCCGCCGGGACACGCCGCGGTGCAGGCGGTGGCGTCCCCCTGCGTCGTGCAGAAGTCGGCCGCGCCGCAGGCCGTCTCGCACGCGCCGCAGTGCTGTGCGTCGCGGGCGAGATCGGTGCAGGCCCCGCCGCAGAGGGCGATGCCCGGCGCGCAGCCGCAGCTCCCGGCGCCGCACGCCTCGAGCGCGCCGCAGGTCGCTCCGCAGGAGCCGCAGTTCGAGGCATCGGTGAGGAGCGACACGCAGCGGCCGCCGCAGTCGACCTCGCCCGAGGGGCAGACGAGGTCCTTCTTGCAGCCGAGGGCGAACGCGAGGGCGAGCGCGACCGCGAGGGGGGAACGGAGGGTCATGGGGTCCTTTCACTGCGAGATGAGGTCCCGGCGCGGAGCGTGACCATCCACGTCCGGCCGGGGAGGGGGTTGCCGTAGCCGTCGAGGAGGGTTCGGTCGTCGCCGAGGTTCTCGACCTCGAGGTGGAGGGCCACGAGCGGCTGGCGAAGGATCCGCACGGAGGCGCCGGCGCCGAGGATCGTCTGGTCCGGGAGCCGGGCCTGGTTCCGGATGTCGAGGTACTGGTCGCGCACGTGCTCCACCTGCAGGTGGGCGCCGAGGCGGCCGGGCGAGATCGCGGCCCGCGCGTAGACCCGGTGGCGCGGCCGGCGGGGCAGCGCGTTCCCGAGCACGTCGGCGCTGCCGCGCAGCACCTCGGTGGGGAGGAAGGTGTACGCGCCGGAGAGGGCGAGCCCGAGCGCGCGCCGCCAGGGCGAGGTCGCCGCCTCGGCCTCCACGCCCGCGACGAACGCGCGGCCGGTGTTGAACGGGCGGAACCGGCCGACGCTCGCCGGTTCGTACGTGATGATGTCGTCGTAGACGGTCGCGTGGCCGCCGACGGAGAGGAGCCCGAGCGCGCCGTCGTAGACGAGCCCCGCGTCCGCGCCGGCGCCCGTCTCCGGCCGCAGGTCGCGGTTCGGGGCGAGGAGTCCCTGCTCGAGGTAGAGCTCCGCGAAGCTCGGGACGCGGTAGGTCCGTCCGCCGCTCGCCCGGACCGCGAGGCCGCGGGCGAGCTCGAACGCCGCGCCGAGCTTGGCGGAGACGCCCGAGTATCCGCCGGTCCGCTCCGCCCGCACCGACGGACCGACGCGCAGCCGGCCACCGGCGAGGAGCAGGTCCTCCGCGAGCGCGCCAGCGAAGCCGGGCCGGCTCCGCGTCCCGCCGAGCGCGTCGCTCGAGTAGCCCTCCACCTCCGCGGAGGCGGCGGCGGTGAGGACGCCCGGACCGTGCGTGAGCCCCGCCTCGAGCTCGAGCCCGCCGGCGCCGCCGCGCTGCCGCGTGGGGTCCGACCCCATCGCGGCGAGCCGCGTGTCGAGGAGGTCGCGGCGGCCGAACGCACGAGCGGCGAGCGTGAGGCGAGGGTGAACCGCGCGCGCGACGCGCAGCATCGCGAGCACCCGCCCGTCCTCCTCCCAGTCCGCGGGGGTCGGCTGGTAGGGCGAGCCGGGGAGCTCGCGCCGCCCGGCCGTGAGCTGCGCGAGGCCGTCGACCCGGAAGCCGCTCGCGACCCCGCCGAACTTGGCGAGGGCGCCGGCGCGCCGCGCGCCGTTGTTCCGGCGGGTCCGCTCCTCGAGGGGGCTCCCCGGCAGCGACGGCCGGTCGTCGAATGCGTAGGTGAAGTCGCCCTGGGTGTCCTCGCCGGTGGCCGCCGCGAAGAGCGAGAACGGCCCGACCTCCGCGACGGTGTCGGCGGAGATCGCGTAGGTGCCGAAGGCGCCGGTGGTCGCCTCGGCGGAGAGCTCGCCCTTCTCGCCCTGGCGCATCACGACGTTCACCGCGCCGCCGAGCGCGCCCGCGCCGAACTGCGCGCCCGCCGCGCCGCGCACCACCTCGATGCGCGAGATCCACTGGCGCGGGATGGTCGAGAGATCCACCCCGCCGCCAGCCGTGCCGAGCGGGAGCCCGTCGAGCAGCACCTTCACGCCGTCCGCGGCGACGCCCCGCACCGAGACGGTGGCGAGCTGGCCGAGCGTGCCGTAGCGGGTGACCGAGACGCCCGGGGCGGTGGCGAGGAGCTGCGCCACGTCCTTCGCCTCGCCCTCGAAGCGGCTCGCGGACACCACCGTCGCGGACGCGGTCGGATCCTTCTCGACCTCGGCGCGTGGCACCCGGACCTCGACCTCGGGGAGCCGCACCGGCGGCTCGCTCTCGGACGGCGGCGCGTCGGGGACGGTGCCGTCGGCGCGCGCACGCAGCGCGAGCCCGAGCGCCAGCGCGGCGATGAGGGCGCACGCGCGCCCCGATGAGCGGGAAGTCGAGCCCAAGTGTCGGGTCTCCTCCGGACCCGATGCATCTTTGCTCGCCGCGAACGGCGAGGCCGCGCACCATGCGCGACAGGCTCGGAGGGAGGTCTCCTGGCTCCCGGGTCGCGGAGGGACGCTCCGCTCGGTACCTCCACCTTCCCACCGCGATTGGGCTGCGGCAGTGGCGACTTCCGAGGCACCTTCACCCGGCTACAGTGGCGGGACCGCGCCGGACTTCGACCGGCTTCCCTGTTCCTCCGTGCCGCTGAATCGAAGCCACGAGTAGCGCCCGCCCGCGCCGGGTGTCAAGCAGGACCCCGCGGGGCGTCGCCGGGGCACCCGGCCGGAGAGTGCATGCGCCGGCCGGGTCCCCGAGCGAATCCGGGTGCCTTCACTTCCGTGCGGTCACCGCAGCGGTGCCGGACGGAGCGGAGCCCACGGCGACGTTCGCCTTCACCTTCGCGAGCCACGCGGGGCCGATCCCCTTCACGACGAGCACGTCCTCCGGCCGGCGGAACGGCTGGCGGGCCCGCTGAGCGACGATCGCCTGGGCGCGCTTCTCTCCGACGCCCGGCAGGCGCATGAGCTCGGCGACGCTCGCGCGGTTGAGGTCGATCCGCTCGCCCGGGCCGAGCGCTCTCTTCGCGGCGAGCGCGGGGCCCGCGAGGAGCAGCACCGCGGCGGCGACCGCGGCGAGGAGGGCCCGCCTCACGGCCGCACCTCGACGGTCTCGAGCCCCGCGCGGCGCGGCGCTCCGTTCCCCGCGGGCCGCCCGTCCTCGCGCAGCTCGCGCACCTGGAGCTTGTTCGTCCCGAGGGGCAAGGCGTCGAGCAGGATCGCGATGCTGCCGTCCCTGTTCGTGAACGCGACGCCGATCTTCGGCCACCAGGTCCGCTCGCCGTTCGCGCTGTCGGGGATGGCGTAGACCGCGAGCTTGCGGGCGCCGCCCTTGTCGTTCGTGTCGCTCATCTCTCTCTCCGTTCCGTTCGAGCGCGCGGTCGTGCGCGCGAGCGGCAGGAGAGCAGCGCCTGTGCCGGTCCCAACCCCGCGGGATCCTTTGGACCGTCCACGGAACGGGGGTTCAGGCCCGGCCGCGGCGGCCGCGCGGCGGCCGCGCGCTCACGCGGCGGTCGCGTCGCGCAGCCACGCCGCCGTCTCGACGAACGACGGGCCGTCGTGGATGAGGTTCCGCCCGCGCTCGGTGGTGGACGCGAGCACGCGTGGCGCGAAGGCACGATCCCAGCCGCGCTCGCGCACGAGCGCCTCCGCGTCGATCGGGTGCTCGGGCTCGGAGAACACGATCACCCAGGCCGGCGCGAGGCCCGGCACCTCGTCGAGCTCCGGCGGGGCGTACGCGTCCGGCCGATCGCCGTGCACGGGCTCGAGCCCCGCGAGCCAGAGCAGGTCGTGCACGAATGCGCGCCCCCCGGGACGCCGCAGGTGGCGGCCGAACCACAGCTCCGCGTACGCGCGTGGCCGCGGGGAGGGAGCGGAGGCGACGAGCTCGGCGCACGCGCGCTCGAGCCGGTCGCAGAGCGCGCGCGCCTCGGCGAGCCGCCCGGTGAGCGCCCCGAGCGCGACGGTGTTCTCGAGGATGCCGAACCGGCTCTGCGGCACGGGCAGGAGCGCCACCGGGAGCCCCGCCGCCGCGAGCCGGCGCGCCAGCGGGAGCTGCACGCCGTCGGTCGCCACGACGAGCTCGGGGCGGACGGCGCGGATCGCCTCGGGGTCGCCGGAGACGTAGTCGGCGACCACGGGCGCGCCGAGGCCGGGCACGTAGCGCGCGCAGTAGGGCGTGACGCCCACCACCGCGTCGCCCGCGCCGAGCGCGAAGAGCGTCTCGGTGGCGGACGAGACCAGGGAGACGATGCGCCCGGGGCGCTCCGGCAGCTCGAACGTGGTGCCGAGGAGCGGGGAGGAGATCTTCATGAAACGCTCCGTGGAGGACCGCCGAGCGAGGCGAGCGCCGGGGCGTCGCCGCGTCCGGCGGAGCCGTGATGGGACGCGACGAGCAGGGGCGGCGACGCACGAACCCCGAGCGGGAGGGGGCGGGAGACGGCGTGGCTCGCCGGCGTCACGCCACCGCGCCTCCGTGGGGGAAGTGAGGCGTGTCGCCGAGGTCCAGCTCGCCGAAGCGCGCCTCGTACTTCGCGACGTTGTCCTGGATCGCGAGCATGAGCCGCTTCATGTGCTTGGGCGTCGTGATGATCCGCGAGCGGACGGTCGCCTTCGGCGCCTGCGGCTGGATGTAGATGAGGTCGAGGGTGAACTCGGTCTCGGTGTGGTTCACCATCGCCATGTTGACGAACACTCCGTTCGCCGTGACGGGGTCGATCTCGAGCTGGAGCTGGATCGCGTGCGGCGGGACGCCGGGCTTGTCGGACATGCCGCGGTGTTAGCATGCCGGCGCCGGGAGCGCTGCCTGGACGGGGCCGTCGCACCGGGAGCATTGAAACGTAGCCCGTCCAGGGGTAAGCGATCGTTCGGTTGGCACGCACGGGCATCGAGCACGGGAGGGAGTTCGAGCTGCGCGGCGGCCCGGACGCCGTCCTGCTCCTGCACGGGCTCACGGGCTCCACCTTCGAGATGCACGTCGTGGCGCGCCGCCTCGCCGACACCGGCATGCGCTGCCTCGCGCCGGTCATGGCGGGGCACGGCGGCGACCCCCGGGACCTGCTCGGCGTGCCGTGGTCGGAGTGGATCGCGAAGGCGCGCCGGGAGCTCGGCCGGCTCGAGGGCGCGCGGCGCACGTTCGTGGTCGGCTGCTCGATGGGCGCGCTCGTCGCCTGCGCGCTCGCCCACGATCACCCTGAGCGCGTCGACGGCCTCGTCCTCCTCGCCCCCGCGCTCGAGCTCCAGCTCCACGGCCGCCTCGGCGCCTTGCTGGCGCGGCTCGGGCCTGTCTCGCGCATCGTCGTCCCCAAGGAGGCGGGCTCGGACGTCCGCGATCCCGAAATGCGCGAGCGCAACCGCGCCCCGACCCTCGGCGGCGTGCCGCTCGGTGCGGTCGCGGAGCTCGCCGCGCTCGCCGCGCACGTGGACCGCCAGCTACCGGGCATCGCCGCGCCCGCGCTGGTCGTCGCCGGGGCGCGCGATCACACCGTCACCGTCGGCGGGGCCCGGCGGATCGCGCGGCGCATCGGGAGCGGGCCGGCCGAGCTCGTGGTCCTCGAGGACAGCTGGCACCTCGTCGGGATCGACGTGGAGCGCGATCTCTGCGCCGACGTGACCGCGCGCTTCCTGACGAGCCTCCCCGTGCCGGGGGCGCGCGCCACGCCGGAGCCGGGGCGGAGGACGCGCGGCGACGACGGCGCCCGGGCGCGGGAGCGGAGCGGCGGCACGAGGCGACGCGGGCCGGGGTGGAGCCCGCGCGCGAGGTGAGCATGGCTTCCTACGTGATGGCGATCGACCAGGGGACGACCGGGACGACCGTCCTCGTCCTCGACAAGCGGCTCGGGCTCCGCGCGCGGGTGAACCAGGAGTTCCGGCAGATCTTCCCGAAGCCGGGCTGGGTGGAGCACGATCTCGACGACATCTGGGGCTCGACGATCGCGACGGTCCAGCGCGCGCTGCGCGAGGCGGGCCTCACCGGTCGGGACATCGCCGCGATCGGGATCACGAACCAGCGCGAGACGACCGCGGCCTGGGATCGGATCTCGGGGCGCGCGCTGCACCACGCCATCGTCTGGCAGGACCGGCGCACCACCGACGTGTGCGCCTTGCTCAAGGCGGAGGGGCACGAGCCGCGGGTGCGCGAGAAGACCGGGCTCGTCATCGATCCCTACTTCTCCGCGACCAAGATGCGCTGGCTCCTCGACAACGTCCGCGGCCTGCGCGAGCGGGCGGACTCGGGCGCGGCGGCGTTCGGGACGATCGACAGCTACCTCGTCTGGCGCCTCACGAACGGCGCCACCCACGTGACGGACGTGTCGAACGCGAGCCGCACGCTGCTCATGGACCTGCGCACGCGCGCGTGGGACCGCGAGCTCCTGGACCTGTTCGGCGTGCCGCGCAACGTCCTGCCCGAGATCGTCCCCTCCTCGCACGTGTACGGTGTCACGCGGAACGTGAAGGTCCTGCCGGACGGGATCCCGGTCGCGGGCATGGCGGGCGACCAGCAGGCGGCGCTGTTCGGCCAGGCGTGCTTCCAGCCCGGCGAGGCGAAGTGCACCTACGGCACGGGCGCGTTCCTGCTCCAGAACATCGGGAAGGAGCCCCTCCTGTCGTCGCGCGGCCTCCTCACCACCGTCGCCTGGGACGTCGCCGGCGAGGTGACCTACGCGCTCGAGGGCTCCTCCTTCATCGCGGGGGCCGCCGTGCAGTGGCTGCGGGATGGGCTCGGCCTGTTCAAGAAGACGCCGGACGTCGAGGTGCTCGCGAGGCAGGTGAAGGACACGGGCGACCTCGTGTTCGTCCCGGCGCTCGCCGGGCTCGGCGCGCCGCACTGGCGCCCCGAGGCCCGCGGCGTCATCCGCGGCATCGACCGGGGCGTCACCGCCGCGCACCTCGCCCGCGCCACGCTCGAGGGCATCGCGTTCCTCATCTACGATCTCGCCGAGGCGATGCGGGCCGAGGCGGGCAAGGCCTACCCGGTCTTCAAGGTGGACGGCGGCGCCTCGCAGAACGACCTGCTCATGCAGTTCCAGGCGGACCTGCTCGACGTGCCCGTCGAGCGCCCGCGCATGATCGACACCACCGCCCTCGGCGCCGCGTTCCTCGCCGGCCTCGCGACCGGGTTCTGGAAGGATCGCGAGGAGATCCGCAAGGCGTGGAAGGTCGGCAAGCGCTTCGACCCGAGGATGAAGCCGGTCGAGCGCGAGGGGCATCTCGCGAAGTGGCGAAAGGCAGTCCAGTCGGCCTGAGTCGGCGCACGATCCCGGGCTGCTGCGCTGGCGCGGCGGTCACCCCAACCGATCGAGCGCGTCCGCGACGGTGTCCACCCCGACGATCTCGATCCCCGCCGGCACCTCGGCGTGGCGCGCGCTCGCGGCCGGGATGATGGCGCGCTCGAAGCCGAGCCGCGCCGCCTCGGCGAGGCGGATCTCGGGCTGGGAGACGGCGCGGACCTCACCCGCGAGGCCGACCTCGCCGAGCACGAGCGTCCGCCGCGGCAGCGCGCGATCGCGGAAGCTCGAGGCGAGCGCGGCCACGGCGGCGAGATCCGCGGCGGGATCGTCCACCGACAGCCCCCCGGCGACGTTCACGAAGAGATCGCAGCCCAGGATCTCCATCCCGACCTTCTTCTCGAGCACCGCCGCGAGGAGGGCCACCCGGTTCGAGTCGATCCCGAGCGCCGTGCGGCGGGGGGTGCCGAAGCCGGTCGGCGCGACGAGCGCCTGGATCTCGACGAGCAGGGTGCGCGTCCCGTTCAGCACCGCGGCCACGGCGCTGCCCGGCGCGTCCTCGGGGCGCTCGGCGAGGAACAGCGCCGACGGGTTCGTGACCTCGGCGAGCCCGCCGGCCTTCATCTCGAACACGCCGATCTCGCTCGCCGAGCCGAAGCGGTTCTTGTGCGCCCGCAGCACGCGGTACGGGTGCGCGCCCCCGCCCTCGAAGTACAGGACGGTGTCGACCATGTGCTCGAGGACGCGCGGGCCGGCGATGGCGCCGTCCTTCGTCACGTGCCCCACGAGGAAGACCGGCGTCTCGCTCGTCTTGGCGTACGCCATGAACCGCGCTGCGACCTCGCGGATCTGCGTCACCGTGCCGGGCGCGCTCTGCAGCTCGGGCAGGTACTGCGTCTGGATGGAGTCCACCGCCACCGCGGCGGGCGCGAGCGCCTCCGCCGCGTGCAGCACCTTCTGGGCGTCGGTCTCGGCGAGCACGCGGAGGTTCGGGGCACCGACCCCCAGCCGATCGGCGCGGAGCTTCACCTGGCGCGCCGACTCCTCGCCCGAGACGTACAGCACCGGCCGGTCCGGGGTGGCGCGCGCGAGGCGGTCGAGCGCCGCGAGGAGCAGGGTGGACTTGCCGATGCCGGGGTCTCCGCCGAGCAGGACGAGCGCACCCGGGACGACGCCGCCGCCGAGCACGCGGTCGAGCTCTCCGATGCCGGTCCGCTGCCGGTCCTCCTCCCGGGCCTCTACCTCGGCGAGCGAGATCGGCCTCGCCGAGCTGGCGACCCCCCAGCCGCGCGGCGACGCACCCCTCGGCTCCGGCGCGGCGACCTCCTCCTGCATCGTGTTCCACTGCTTGCAGGCCGGGCACTGGCCGAGCCACTTCGGGCTCGTCTGTCCGCACTCGGCACAGGCGTAGACGGTCTTCGCCTTCGGGGCGGGGCGGGCCATGCGCACCGTTAGCACGCGGCTCTGACCGCGTCGGGGCGGCGGGGCGAACCCTTTCGGCGTCGCTCCGTCTCCGACCTCCGTGGCGTCCACCCGAGGTCGCCCGGGAGTACACCTGAGATGACCGTAGATCGCGCCGTCCGCGTCCTCGCGGGAACCTTCGTCCTTCTTTCCCTCGCCCTGGGCGTCGAGGCGAGCCCGCTCTTCGTCTCGGCCCGCTTCCTGTGGTTCACGGCCTTCGTGGGCCTGAACCTCGTGCAGAGCGCCTTCTCGGGGTTCTGCCCGGCGGAGATGATCCTGAGGAAGGCCGGGCTGCCCGACCGGGAGCCGGAGACGCTCGCGCAGCCGCGCGCGTGAGCACCGCGCGGTCGCGACGGTGTCGTCGCGGCGCGTCACGCTCCGTCGAATGGCGCGGCGCTGGCTCGCCTGGCCGGCGGGCGACCGGCAGGAACGACGCGGCGGCGCCGTCCGTACGGGACGACGCCGCCGCCAGCGTCAGACCGCAGCGGAACCGCGGCGCATCACAGCGAAGATGAGCGAGATGACCGCGAGGATGAGCAGCAGGTGAATCCACCAGCCCAGCGTCGCGCCGGAGACCATGCCGATGGCCCACAGCACGACGAGCAGGATCGTGATCGTCCAGAGCATTGTTTCCCTCCCGATCGAGAAGCTAGCCACTGCTCCGGGGCCGACGCAGCCGGCGGCTCCGCTCCGCCGGGCCGCGGGGGGAGGTCGGCGCGGCGCGTCGTAAACCCCTGCCTGACCGGTCGGTTGACGAGCGGATCGGCGGCCTCTATCGTGCGGCTCCCATGTGCGAGACCGCCAAGACCACGCTCCCGCCCGGCATCACGCCCATCGGCGCCGACGAGGCGCGCACGCTCATCCGCCACACCTCCGGCCCTGCGCTCGAGGCGCTGCTCGATCGCGCCGAGGCCGTGCGCCGGGCCGTCCACGGCGACGAGGTGGCGCTCTGCGGCATCACGAACGCGAAGAGCGGCCGCTGCCCCGAGAACTGCGGGTTCTGCTCGCAGTCGGCGCACTTCCCCGCGGCGGACGCGCCGGTCTATCCGCTCGTCCCGGCCGAGGAGATCGTGGCCCAGGCGAAGGCCGCGGAGCGCGCCGGCGCGCGCGAGTTCTCGATCGTGACCTCCGGCACGCGCGTCGCGAAGGAGAGCGAGCTCGCGGCGATCGAGGAGGCGGTGCGGAAGCTGCGCGCCGAGACGGCGGTGGAGCCGTGCGCGTCGCTCGGCCTCGTGCGCGAGCCGGAGCTCGTCCGGCTCAAGGCCGCCGGGCTCATGCACTACCATCACAACCTCGAGACGGCGCGCAGCTTCTTCGAGAACGTCTGCACCACGCACACCTACGACGAGCAGCTCGAGACCATCCGCGCCGCGAAGCGGCAGGGCCTGCAGCTGTGCTCGGGCGGCATCCTCGGGATGGGCGAGACCCCCGAGCAGCGCGTCGAGCTCGCCGAGACCATCCGCGAGCTCGGCGTCGACTGCGTGCCGATGAACTTCCTGAACCCGCGGCCCGGCACGCCGATGGAGCACGTGAGCGCGATCACCGCGGAGGAGTGCCTCGCCGCGATCGCGGTGTTCCGCCTCATGATGCCGGCCGCGCACATCTTCGTGATGGGCGGCCGCGAGGTGAACCTCGGCGTCCACCAGCACCTCATCTTCCGGGCCGGCGCGAACGGCACCATGGTCGGCAACTACCTCACGAGCGCGGGGCGCGGTCCGGGCGAGACGGTGGAGATGGTGGAGGCCCAGGGGCTCTCGCTCCGGGCGCCCGACACCGGCCGGGCCTGGTCGTTCGACGGGACGGTCCCGGCCGACGCCGAGTGGAACCGCCGCGCCGCCGAGCCGGGCGGGAAGCGGGCGCTGCCCGTCGTCGGCGCGCCGCGCGGCGGCTGCGCGTAGCCGATGGGGCGCGCCTCGCTCGACTGGATCGATCGCGAGCTCGAGGCGCTCGAGACGAAGGGGCTCCGCCGCGCGCTCGAGCCGATCGGCTCGCCCCAGGGGCCGGAGGTGGAGCTCGGCGGCCGCCGCCTCGTGAACCTCTGCTCGAACGACTACCTCGCGCTCGCGGCCGACCCGCGCCTCAGGCGCGCCGCCGCGGACGCGGCCGAGCGCGAGGGGGCGGGGAGCGGCGCCTCGCGCCTCGTCGCCGGCGATCTCCCGGTGCACGGCGCGCTCGAGCGGGCGCTCGCGGCGCACGCCGGGGCGGAGGCCGCGCTCCTGTTCGGCTCCGGCTACCACGCGAACGCGGGCGTCCCCCCGGCGCTGGTCGGACGCGACGACGCGGTCTTCTCCGACGTGCTGAACCACGCGTCCATCGTCGACGGCTGCCTCCTGTCACGCGCGGAGCTCGTGCGCTACCGGCACTGCGACGTGCAGGAGCTCGCGGACCTGCTCGCGCGCTCGCGCGCGCGGCGCAAGCTCGTCGTCACCGACGCGATCTTCTCCATGGACGGCGACGCCGCGCCGCTCCGCGAGCTCGCCGAGCTCTGCGACCGGCACGGCGCGATGCTCTACGTGGACGAGGCGCACGCGGAGGGCGTGCTCGGGCCGCGGGGCGGCGGGCTGGCCGAGGCGCTCGGGATCGCCCACCGCGTCGACGTGCACATGGGAACGCTCGGCAAGGCGCTCGGCGCGGCCGGCGCGTTCGTGGCCGGGGAGCGGCGGCTCGTCGATCTGCTGATCACCCGCGCGCGGACGTTCGTGTTCACCACGGCCCCCGCGCCCGCGGCGTCGGCCGCCGCGCTCGCCGCGCTCGGGATCGTCGCGTCGGAGCCGGAGCGCAGGGAGCGGCTCGGGGCGCTCGTCGCGCGCATGAAGGCCGGTTTGGCCCGGCTCGGGTTCGACGTGGCGCGCGTGGTCGCGCCGATCTTCCCCGTGATCCTCGGGGACGAGGCCCGGGCCGTCGCCGCGTCCCAGGCGCTCCGCGAGCGCGGCTTCTACGTGCGCGCGATTCGCCCGCCCACGGTGCCGCGCGGCACGAGCCGGCTGCGCGTCACGCTGACCGCAGGGCACACGGAGGCGCAGGTGGACGCCTTCCTCGGCGCGCTCGCAGAGGTGATCCCCCTAGCCGCGAAGGGCTGAGCCGAACCGGGGTCCCCGTCGGCTCACCCTTCGCGACACGCTCTCGCCTCCGCTAGGATGGGTGCATGGCAGCGGGTGGCCTCGGGGGCCTCGGCCGGATGCTCGTCCTCGCCGGCGCGATCATCGCGCTCGCCGGGGTCCTCCTCATCCTCGCCGAGCGCTTCCCCGGGCTTCGCCTCGGACGGCTGCCGGGCGACGTCTCCGTGGAGCGGGACGGCTTCCGCCTCTACCTCCCGCTCGGCACGTCGATCGTCCTGTCGATCCTCCTCACGCTGCTGCTCTGGCTCCTCGGTCGACGAGGCTGACCGTCCGCGTCACGGCGCCTGGCAGAGCGCGGGCGGCGTGTGGACCTGCAGCGTGGCGGGCGTGACGACAGCCGCCGCTCGGTCTCGCTGAGCGGTGGCCGGCGGCGTCCGCGCGCGGCGCGGCGCGTCGGTCTGCTGCGCGGCGCGCGCAGCGAGGACGTGGGCGTAGGCGTCGCGTCGCGCCTCGACCCCGTACAGCCATTCGGCGCTCGACTTCGTGGGCACCAGGTCGGTCGCGAAGGCGACGGCGATACCGAGCCAGAGAGCGATCGTGACGAACCCGGCGAGACGCCGCCTGCGCGGCAACCCGGCAAAGAGGACTTCCTGCTTCTCGCGCGTCATTTTCCGCTCCTCCAGAGGGCGCTGCCACCACCCGATGATCTAGAGCAGCGAGAAGCAGTCTCGTGACGCGCGCCGGCGCGGTCCCTGGGGGGCCCACCGCAGGGCCAGGGGTATCACCGGAGGCGCGCGTAGCCCACGAGCGTCTGTAGCTCGAAGGGACTTCCCTTACCGACTTCACCTGACGCACAGCTCGTGAACGTGCCGCGGCCGACCGCGCGCGCGTACGCGCCCGT
Organism: Anaeromyxobacter sp. SG66; assembly: GCF_022690805.1. Lineage (NCBI taxonomy): Bacteria > Pseudomonadati > Myxococcota > Myxococcia > Myxococcales > Anaeromyxobacteraceae > Anaeromyxobacter > Anaeromyxobacter sp. SG66. The sequence goes on along the minus strand of NZ_JALCZC010000025.1, from coordinate 3,204 downwards.
GCCGCCCACGACCGTCCAGCGCCCGAACAGCGCCGGGAAGCGCGGCACCTTCGCGGTGCGCTGCACGCGGAGGACGAGCGTCCCGCGCGCGCCCTCGAGCACGCGCTCCACCGTCGCCTGCGACGCGAACCCGCCGTCGTCCCGCGCCGTCCCCTCGTCGAGGAGGTCGCCGGAGACCGTCTCGAGCCGGAACTTGCCGGTGTACTGCCAGGGCGGGAACGTGACGCGGACCTCGACGCGCTCGGCGCCGGCCGGCGGTGGCTCCGGAGCGGGGGGCGGGAGCCGCGGTGGCGTGGGCGCGTCGGCGTGCGCGGGCGCGGCGGCGAGCGCGGCCACGAGGGAGAGGGCGGCGAGGGCGCGGGCGTTCACGGTCATCCTCCCCGCGCCGAGGTCGGCGGCGGAAGGCCGGCGCCCGGCTCTCCCTCCGGAGGCCGGCGGGGCTCGGGCGCCCGCCCGTGGCGCTGCTCGCACGCGCCGGCCCGGCGCTCCGCCTCCGCCGCGCTCTCCCCGAGGATCTGGACCCGGTGCGCCACCGGCAGGCACGCCGTCGTCGAGGCGCGCAGGAGGGCGAGCACGCGTCCCCACGAGACGGTCCACACGCGAGCGGTGCCGTCGACCGAGGCCGTCGCGAGCTCGGTGCCGTCCGGGCTGAACGCCGCGTGCCCCACGCTGCCGTCGTGGCCGCGCAGGATGAGCGGCTCGCCGGTGCCCGAGGCCGGGTAGACGCGCACGATGCCGTCGTGCGAGGTGAGCGCGATGCGGTCGCCGTCCGGGCTCGCCGCCGCGGAGAAGAGCCCCTCCGGCAGCGCCGCGATGGGCGGCAGCTCCTCGAGCGGCTCGAGCCGGTACACGTGCAGCGGCCCGTTCTCCTCGGCGACGAGCAGGCGCGTCCCGTCGGGCGTCACCGTCGCGCGGAAGACGCTCCGCTCCGCGCGGATGACGCTCGCCGGGGAGCCGTCCACCGGCCAGATGCGGACGGTGGCGTCGAGCTGCGAGGCCGAGACCACGAACTTGCCGTCCGGCGTCCAGCACACCGAGGTGATGCCCTTCTCGTGGCCGTACAGCACGAGCGGCTCGCCGTCTCCGTCGGCGGGCCAGATGCGCACGGTCCCGTCGAGCGAGGCGCTCGCGATGCGGGTGCCGTCGGGGCTGAACGCCGCCGAGAGGACCGAGCTCGTGTGGCCGCGCAGCTCGCGGAGCAGCCGCCCGTCGCGGGCGTCCCAGAGCCGTACCGTCCCGTCCTCCGACGCCGTCACGAGCCGCCGCTCGTCGCGATCCAGGTCCGCCGAGTGCAGCACGCGACCCGGGTCGGAGATGACGAGGGGGGCGCCGTCCCCGTGGATGGGCCAGATCCGCGCCGTGCCGTCGTGCCCGGCGGTGACGATGCGCGTGCCGTCGCGCGTCCACTCGACGGTGTCCACGAGCTCGCCGTGCCCGCGGAGGACGCCGCGCTCCCGCGGGTCCTCGGCCTTCCAGACGCGGATCGTCCGATCCTTCCCCCGCGTGAAGATGCGCGATCCGTCGGGAGAGAACGCCGCCTCGAAGGCCGTGTGGCCGCGGAGCACGAGCGGCGTGCCCTCGCCGTCGGCCGCCCACACGCGCGCGGTCCCGTCCGCGCCGACGGTGAGGACGTGCGCGCCGTCGGGGCTGAAGCGCGCGTCGATGACGGCGCCGCGGTGGCCGCGCAGGCGCACCTGCTGGGCGGGCGCGGAGACCGGGTGGATCCGCGCGGACCCGTCCTGCGAGGCGATCACGATCCGCCGCGAGTCGGGGCTGAACGCGACGGAGGAGAGCGGCGCGCCCGCCGCGCCGAACGCCGCGCGGGGCGTGCCGCCGTCGGAGAAGAGGCGCGCCACCCCGTCCTCGGAGGCCGTCGCGATCGCGCCGCCGTCGGGGGCCCAGGCGAGCGCGAAGATCGCACCGCCGGGCAGGGTCACGCGCGCGAGCAGCGCGCCCGAGCGCGTGTCGAACACGCGCAGGTGCCCGTCTCCGCCGCCGGTGGCGAGCCGCGCGCCGTCCGGTGCGTAGGCGAGGGTCAGCACCGCCCCGTCGTGGACGAGCGGGCGCGCCGGCCGCGCGCCGTCGAGCGGGACGATCCAGGCGCGCCCGTCGAGCGCGCCGACCGCGGCGGATCGGCCGTCGGGCGCGACCGCCAGCGCCGCGTGCGGGCTCGAGCCGGCGGCCAGCACGAGCGGCCTCCCGCTCGCGTCCGCGCGGAACACCCTCAGCTCGCCGTCGTGCGTCCCCACGACGACGCGCGCCCCGTCGGGCGTGAAGGCGAGCGCGGTCGTGTGCAGGCCCGGGGCGGTGAGGACGCGAGCGCCCCCGGTGCCGTCCGCGTTCCAGATGGCCACGCCCGCCGCCGGGGCGCCGCCGCCGGCCGCCTCCGCCGAGCCCACCCCCACGGCGACCTCTCTGCCGTCGGGGCTCACCGCGAGCCCGAGGCCGCCCGGCGGGTGGTCGAGCACGGCGACGGGGATCGGCTCCGACAGGATCCGCTGCGCGATCTCGAGCGCGCGGGCGGGCGGATCCTCGCCGAGCTCGGTCATGAGGAGCGCCGCGGCGAGCGGGTCGGAGGCGCCCTCCGCCGCGCTCGCGATGCGCGAGGCGCGCAGGGCGCGCTCGGCCTCGCCGCGCGCCCGGAGCGCGAGCGCCGCCGCGCCCGAGGCCGCGGCGATCGTGATCGTGCCGAGCACCGCCGCGACGCGGCGCAGCCGGCGGTGGCGCAGCGCCCGGGAGGCGGCGGCGGCCCGCTCGGTGTACGCCTCCTCCACGCGCTGCAGGGCGGCGAGGAGGGCGCTCGCGCTCTGGGGGCGCCCGGCGGGATCCTTCGAGAGGGCGCTCGCGAGCAGCGCGGGGAGCTCGGGCGGCGCGTCGTGCAGGGGGAGCGGCGGCGGCGGGCCGGGATCGAGGGCCGCGCTCCGGCCCTCGACCTGCGGGAACGGGAGCCGTCCGGCGAGCATCTGGAAGAGCATCACCGCGGCGCTGAACACGTCGGCGCGCGCGTCGCCGGGCTCTCCCCGGAGCTGCTCTGGCGCCATGTAGGCCGGCGTGCCGCCGGCGAGGCTCGCGCGATCGAGGAGGCGGGCGAGGCCGAAGTCGAGGATCTTCAGGCCGCCCTCGTCGGTGAGGAAGACGTTGCCCGGCGTGAGGTCCCGGTGGACGACGCCGTTCGCGTGGGCGTGCACGAGCCCGCGCGCGACG
>NZ_JALCZC010000024.1:0-53204 GCF_022690805.1 Anaeromyxobacter sp. SG66 | reverse complement strand
ACGCCCGCGCTCGCGCGGTGAGGCCCGCCCCGCGGCGGCCGTCCCGGGACCCCCCCCGCCGGCCGCCGCGGGCGGAGGCCCGCGCTCGCCCGGCGAGCCGGCGCCTCCTGCGCCTTTCGTGCGCGTCCGCGCGGGCCCTCGACGCACGCCGGTGGCGCGCGTAGACGCTCCGCATGCCGGACGTACGCTTCGTGTACTCGAGCGGCCTCCTGAGGTCGCGCTTCGCGAACGCGCTGCTGCGCGGGAGCTGGGACGCGCTCGGGCGCGCCGGCGGCGCGTGGAGCGAGCGGCCGATGGCCGAGGCCACCTGCGAGGACGGCTGCCCGGGATTCGAGGCGACGGTGTCCTTCCCTGCGACCGAGGTCGGCAAGCGCTTCGAGTGGGACGTCCTCGGGGACGGTCCCTGGGGCCGCCGGTGCCTCGTCGCGACGGAGGAGGACGACTCGCTCTCGCGCCGGACCGTGCGGTCGTTCACGCTGCGGGAGGGCGGTCAGGTGGAGCGCTACCACCTCGCCCTCGGCCGCAGCCTGGGCGCGAACCCGATCCCCCGCGAGGGCGGCGCTCGCGCGCTGCGCTTCGCCCTGTGGGCGCCGAACGCCCGCGCCGTGGAGGTGGTGCTCGGCGACGGGACGAACGGCTACGTCTCCGACGACGGCGCGGGGAGCGCCCCGCTGCCGCCGCTGCCGCTCGCGCCCGCCGGCGGGGGAATCTGGGAGACCCGCGCCGGCGACCCCGCGCTCCTCGAGTACGGCCGCTGCGAGTTCACGCCCTACGTGTTCCGGGTGACGCGCGACGACGGGTCGGTGTCCTACCGCACGGACCTCTACTCGCGCTGGCAGGTGGGCCAGGGAAGCTTCGACCCGCGGGGCAGCATCTACGGCGGCACGGCCGCCGGGCTCGACGGGGCGGTGAGCTGCTCGGCGGTGGTGGACCCGGAGACGGTGCCGGCGCCCAGGCGCGGCGAAGAGGCGTTCATCGGCTGCGCTGACTTCTGGTGCGACGAGTACGACCCCGCGCGTCCGGTGCCCTCCCGGCTCGAGGACCTCGTCATCTACGAGCTCCACGTGGGCGCGCTCGGCGTCGGCCGTCCCGACGCCGGGAACCTCGAGGACGCTGAGGCGCTGCTCGACGCGCACCTCGTCCCCCTCGGCGTGAACGCGGTCGAGCTCCTGCCGATGGCGGAGTTCAGCGGCGACGCCGCGTGGGGCTACGGCAACTCGCACCACCTCGCCATCGAGGTCACCGCCGGCGGGCGCGACGCCCTCATGCGGTTCGTGCGCGCCTGTCACCGCCGCGGCGTCGCCGTCATCCAGGACGTCGTCTACAACCACTGGGACCTGAACGCCGCGCGGGCCGAGTGGCAGGTGGACTCGGCCGCGCCGGAGCGGAACCTCTACTACTGGTACGAGGGCGTGCCCGGGGAGCACTCGCGGCCCGAGGGCGGCTACGTGAACAACGGCTCCTCCGGGTGGGCGCCGCGCTACTGCGAGGAGCAGGTGCGCCGGCTGTTCGCCTCGAGCGCCGCCATGCTCGTGGACGAGTTCCACATGGACGGCTTCCGGGTGGACCTCCTCGACGCCATCCACCGCGACAACCGCCTGAACGAGCCGGGCGGCGCCCCCGTGCCGCGCGCCAACGTTTACGGCGCGAAGATGCTCCGCGAGTGGTCGCGGACCCTGCGCCTCATCCGCCCTTCCGTGATGCTCGTCGCCGAGGATCACACCGGCTGGGCCGAGGTGACCCGGCCGCTCGACGAGGGAGGCCTCGGCTTCGACGCCGCCTGGTACGTGGACTTCTTCCACCACCTCGCCGGACCGCGCGCCGAGGGCGGCTGGGCCGCGCTCCTCGCCGAGGCGGGATACGGCGACGACCGTCCGCTCGGGATCGACCGCTTCGACGGCGCGCTGCACGGCGCGGCGGACCGCAAGGTCGTCTACCACGAGTCCCACGACGAGGCGGGGAACTCCTCCGGCTCCGCCCGCACGATCGTCCTCGCGGTGCAGGGTGCGCCCCTCGCCGGCGCGACGCGCGACTTCGCCGAGGCGCGCTGCCGGGTCGTCGCGGGGCTCTCGCTGCTCTCGCCGGGGACGCCGATGTTCCTCATGGGCGAGGAGGTGGGGGCGGCGAACCCCTACCGCCACGACGACTTCCTCGAGCACCGGGAGGACCTCCTCGGCCTGCGCCGCGGCCTCGGCGCACGGCTCTTCCGCTGGTACCAGGAGCTCATCCGCCTCAGGCTCGGCCGGCCGGCGCTGCGCTCGCGCCGGCTCACGACGGTGCACCGCCACGAGGCGAACCGCGTGATCGCGTTCCTCCGCGGGGACGCCGAGCTGCTCGTCGTCGCGAGCCTCGCGAACCGTCCCTTCGCGGCGGGGTACCTGCTCGAGAGCGCCGGCCTCCCCGACGCGGAGTGGCACGCGATCCTCAACAGCGACGCCGCGGTCTACGGCGGCGCCGGCGTCGGAGACGGCGCCTCGCCGCGGCGATCCTCCTCCGGCGTGCTGGAGGTCGTCCTCCCCGCCTGCGGGCTCGTCGTGCTGGAGGCGCGCTGACGGAGCGCGGGGCGGCGGACCGGCCGCCCGGGCACGGCGGATGCGCGAGACGTTGAAGAACCCGGCCGCCCCGGTAAAGGAAGCGGGATCGCCGGGCACGCCGTCCGGCTGGAGCCTGCATGCCCGAGCACCCGAGCCCTCGATCGATCCCGTCCATCCCGCGCGAGCCGGGCGCGGAGGAGGATCGCGCCCGCGCGCGCACCGAGGAGCTGGAGCGAACGGTCGACGAGCTGACGCGGGCGGAGCAGGCGCTGCGGGAGAGCGAGGCGAAGTACCGCGAGCTGTTCCAGCACATGACGAGCGGGTTCACGCTCTGCCGCGTGATCTTCGACGGCGATCGCCCGGTCGACTACGTCCACGAGGAGGCGAACCTCGCGTTCGAGACCCAGACCGGCCTGTCCCGCGACGCGGTGCTCGGGCGCCGCATCACAGAGGTCCTGCCCGGCCTGCGCGAGGACCCCGCCGGCTGGATCGAGCTCCTCGGGAACGTCGCCCGGACCGGAGCGCCGGTCCACTACGAGCGGCACTTCGCGGATCTCGACCGCTGGTACGAGGCGACGGCGTACCGGCCGAAGCCGGGGTACTTCGCCGTCTTCTTCTCCGACGTGACCGAGCGCAAGCGCACCGAGGAGCGGCTGCGCGAGAGCACGACCCTGCTGCGCGCGATCAGCGACACCTCGGGCGACGTCATCTTCGCGAAGGACCGCGACGGGCGGATGCGCTTCGCGAACCCCGGCGCCGTCGCGCTCGTCGGCAAGCCCGCCGCCGAGCTCCTCGGCAAGACGGACCTCGAGTTCCTCGCAGATCCCGCGGTCGCCCGGCAGATCATGGAGACCGACGGGCGCATCATGGCGACCGGAGCGCCGGCCGAGGTCGAGGAGCACGTCCCCGATTCCGAGGGCCGCCCGCGCGTCTGGCTCTCCCGCAAGACGCCCTACCGCGACGCCGACGGCAACGTCATCGGCCTGCTCGGCATCTCGCGCGACATCACCGAACGCAAGCGGGTCGGGGACGCGCTGCGCGAGGCGAACGACCGGCTGCGCGAGGCGGACCGCCGCAAGGACGAGTTCATCAGCGTCCTCTCCCACGAGCTCCGCAACCCCCTCGCGCCGATCCTGAGCAGCATCCAGCTCCTCGCCCGCGCCGCGCCGGACAGCCCCCAGGCCGCGCGCGCGCGGGAGGTCATCCATCGCCAGACGGAGCACCTCACCCGCCTCGTGGACGACCTGCTCGACGTGACCCGCGTCACGCGGGGGAAGATCCAGCTCCAGCCGCGCCGCCTCGACCTGCGCGACGTCGCGCGCCGCACGTGTGACGACCACCGCGCCATCTTCGACGCCCGCGGCATCGCGCTGCACCTCGACACGGTGCCCGGCGCCATCTGGGTGGACGGGGATCCGACCCGCCTCTCGCAGATCGTGGGGAACCTGCTCCAGAACGCGGCGAAGTTCACGCCCGAGGGCGGCACCGTCACCGTCCACACCGGCGTGGCGCGGGGCCAGGCGGAGCTCCGGGTGCGCGACGACGGCGTCGGGATGGAGGCCGGCGAGCTCGAGCGCATGTTCGAGCCCTTCGCGCAGGCGGAGCGCAGCCTCGCGCGCACGCGCGGCGGGCTCGGGCTGGGGCTCGCGCTGGTGCGCGGGCTCGCCGAGCTGCACGGCGGCACGGCGCACGCACGCAGCGAGGGCCCCGGCCGTGGCGCGGAGCTCGTCGTCACCCTGCCGCTCGCGCCGACCCCCGAGGCGGAGGCGGGCCCCGCGCGGGAGCGCGACGCGCCCACGGGCCGGAGCGTGCTCATCGTCGAGGACAACCTCGACGCCGGGCAGTCGCTCGCGGACCTGCTCGAGCTCTCGGGCCACCGGGTCGCGCTCGCGCGCGACGGACGGACCGGGATCGCGCTCGCCGGCGAGCTGCGGCCGGACGTGGTCCTGTGCGACATCGGCCTGCCGGACATGAGCGGGTTCGACGTCGCGCGCGCCCTGCGCGCGGACGAGCGGCTGCGCCGCACGCGCCTCGTCGCCCTGAGCGGCTACGCGCAGCGAGAGGATCTGGAGAAGGCCCGGGAGGCGGGCTTCGACGCCCACCTGCCGAAGCCGCCGCCCCTCGAGCGCCTCGAGGCGCTGCTCGGGGCCTCGTGACGAGGCTCAGATCCGGTTCAGGCGCCGCGCGGCGAGGGTGAGCTCGCGCCGGAAGTCCGGGTGGGCGATGGCGATGAGCGCGAGCGCCCGCTCCCGCGCCGTCCGCCCGCGCAGCCGCGCCACCCCGTACTCGGTCACCACGTGGTCCACGTCGTTCTTGCCGGTGGTGACCACGGCGCCGGGCTCGAGCGCCGCCACGATGCGCGACACGGTCCCCTTCCTCGCGGTGGACGGCGCCGCGATGAAGCTCTTGCCGCCGCGCGACAGGTTCGCGCCCCGCACGAAGTCGACCTGCCCGCCGCTCCCGCTCCACTGCGCGGGGCCGATCGCCTCCGAGCAGCACTGGCCGAGGAGATCGACCTCGAGGGTGGAGTTGATCGCCACCACGCGGTCGTTCCGGCCGATCTCCCGAGGATCGTTCGTGTGGTCGACCGGGTGCATCTCGACGGCCGGGTTCTCGTGCATGAAGTCGTAGAGCCGGCGCGTCCCGAGCGCGAACGTCGCGACCGACGTCCCCGGGTGCGTGGTCTTGCGCGAGTTGTCCACGGCCCCGCAGCGCACGAGGTCCACCACGCCGTCGGTGAGCATCTCGGTGTGGATCCCGAGGCCCCGCTTGCCGGTGAGGGCGGCGCAGACCGCGTTCGGGATCCCGCCGATCCCGAGCTGGAGCGTGGAGCCGTCCTCGATGAGCTCGGCGATGCAGCCGCCGATGGCCCGCTCCACCTCGGTCACCGGCGCGGGCGCGAGCTCGAAGAGCGGGTCCTCGCACTCGATGATGCGATCCACCTGGGACACGTGGATGCGGCAGTCCCCGCGGGTGCGCGGCGCTGCGGGGTTCACCTGCACCACGACCGCCCTCGCCTTGCCGAGCGCCGCCATCGTGTAGGCCACGGAGAGGCCGCAGGTGAAGAAGCCGTCCTCGTCCATCGGCGAGACGACCGTCCCGACCACGTCCACCGGCCAGTGCTCGCGGAGGAGCCGCGGCACCTCGTGGAAGTGGTTCGGGACGAAGTCCGCCCAGCCCTCCTGCACCGCCGTCCGCGAGGCGGCGCTCGTGAACCAGGAGCAGAGCCTCACGTGCGGCGCCGACTCCCGGTCGAGGTACGCGCCGGTGAGGGTGTGCTGCTGGTGCACCACGACGCCCGAGAGCTCGTGCCTGCGCGCGCCGAGCGCCTTCACGAACAGCGTCGGCTCCGCCGCACAGATCGGCAGGACGAGCTGATCGCCGGACCGCACGATCGCGGCCGCCTCCTCGGGCGTGCAGCGCCTCTGCCGGTACAGCTCCTCCGCGCTCGCCATTCGCTCCCCCTCCCGGGCCGGGTGCGACCGGCGCGAGGACCCCTTCAGGCCTCGTGGACCTCGAGCGCGAGGAGCTGCGCGCCCTCCTCCACGATCGCCCCCACGCCGTAGTGCAGCTCCGCCACCTTGCCGTCGCGCGGGGAGGTGATGGTGTGCTCCATCTTCATCGCCTCGAGCACCACGAGCGGGGCGCCCTTCTTCACCTCCGCGCCCGGCTCCACCATCACCGCCACGATCTTCCCCGGCATCGGGGCGGTGAGCCGCCCCGCGTCCGCGTCGCGGTCCGCCGCCGCGGCGCCCGGGTCGAAGAGGCCGAGCCGGTGCGCGTGGCCGGGGGTCAGGATCGTGATCGCGTCGCCGCCCCGGACGACGGTCGCGCGCGTCCGCGCGCCGCCGAGGTCCGCGAGGAGGTCGCCCGCCGGGTCGCGCTCGGCGCGCGCGAGGATCGTGCCGCCGGGGAGCTCGAGGAGGTGGCCGCCGGGCCGGTAGTGCGCGACGACCCGGGCGCGCCGCTCGCCGTCGTCGAAGGTGAGCACGTGGTGGGCGTCGGCGTTGAGCCGCCACCCGTCGGTCCGGTGCCACGGCGAGTGGGGATCGTGCGACTCGCGCGCCGCCGCCGCCGCCTCCTCGCTCCGCGCGAGGAGCACGTCGAGCGCGGCGAGCGCGAGCACGGTGTCGGGCACCGGCGCCGCCTCCGCCACGAGCCCGGCGCGGTGCCGCTCGACGAAGCGGGTGTCGAGGTCCGCCGCGGCGTACGCCGGGTGCGCGGCCACGGCGGACAGGAACGCGAGGTTCGTCGCCACGCCGACGATCTGGTACTCGGCGAGCGCGGCGCGGAGCCGGCGCAGGGCCGCGGGCCGGTCGACGTCCCAGACCACGAGCTTCGCGATCATCGGATCGTAGTGGACGCTGACCACGTCCCCCTGCCGGACGCCCGTCTCGACGCGGACGTGGGCGTTCTCGGCGGGCGCGCGCAGGTGCGTGAGGGTCCCGGTGGCGGGGAGGAAGTCGCGCGCCGGGTCCTCCGCGTAGACGCGCGCCTCGATGGCGTGGCCGGCGGTGACGAGGTCCTCCTGCGTGCACGGGAGCGGCTCGCCGGCCGCGACGCGGAGCTGCCACTCGACGAGGTCCTGGGCGGTGACGAGCTCGGTGACCGGGTGCTCCACCTGCAGGCGGGTGTTCATCTCCATGAAGTAGAACTGGCCGTCCTCGTCGAGGAGGAACTCGACCGTGCCCGCGCCGACGTAGCCGATCGCGCGCGCGGCCGTGACGGCCGCCCTGCCCATCCGCTCGCGCAGGCCCGCGCCGAGCCCCGGCGCCGGCGCCTCCTCGAGCACCTTCTGGTGGCGGCGCTGGATGGAGCAGTCGCGCTCGAACAGGTGCACGACGGCGCCGAGCGTGTCGCCGAACACCTGGATCTCGACGTGGCGCGGCTTCGCGAGGTAGCGCTCGAGGAGGACGCGGTCGTCGCCGAACGCCGCGAGCGCCTCGCGCCGCGCGCCCGCGAGCGCGGCCTCGAGCTCGCCGGGCCCCGCCACCGCGCGCATGCCCTTCCCGCCGCCCCCCGCGGTCGCCTTGACGAGCACCGGGTAGCCGATGCGCTCCGCCTGCGCGGCGAGCGTCTCGGGGCGTTGGTCGTCGCCGTGGTAGCCCGGGACGAGCGGGACGCCCGCCTCTCCCATGATCTTCTTGGCGGCGCTCTTCGAGCCCATGGCGCGGATGGCCGCCGCCGACGGGCCGATGAAGGTGAGGCCCGCGGCGGCGCACGCCTCCGCGAAGTAGGCGTTCTCGGAGAGGAAGCCGTAGCCGGGGTGGATCGCGCGCGCGCCGCTCCTCCGCGCCGCCTCCAGGATGGCGGCCCCGTCGAGGTAGCTCTCGCGCGCCGGCGCCGGGCCGATGCGGTACGCCTCGTCGGCCATCGCGACGTGCAGCGCCCGCGCGTCGGCGTCGGAGTACACGGCGACGGTCCGCACGCCGAGCCGCCGCGCCGTGCGCATCACCCGGCAGGCGATCTCCCCGCGGTTGGCCACCAGGATCTTCTCGAACATGCCGTGGGTCTCCGAGGTCACATCCGGAAGACGCCGAACGTGGTCGCCTCGACGGGCGCGTTCAGCGCGGTGGAGAGGCCGAGCCCGAGGACGGTGCGGGTCTCGGCCGGATCGATGATCCCGTCGTCCCAGAGCCGGGCGCTCGCGTAGTAGGGGTGCCCCTGCGTCTCGTACTGCTCGCGGATGGGGGCCTTGAACGCCTCCTCCTCCTCCGCGCTCCACCGCTCGCCGCGCGCCTCCAGCGCGTCGCGCTTCACCTGGGCGAGGACGCTCGCCGCCTGCTCCCCGCCCATCACCGAGATGCGCGCGTTCGGCCAGCTCCACAGGAAGCGCGGGGAGTACGCGCGCCCGCACATCCCGTAGTTGCCGGCGCCGAAGCTGCCGCCGATGAGCACGGTGAACTTCGGCACCCGGGCGCACGCGACGGCGGTCACCATCTTGGCGCCGTCCTTGGCGATGCCGCCCGCCTCGTACTTGCTGCCCACCATGAAGCCCGAGATGTTCTGCAGGAACACGAGGGGCACGCCCCGCTGCGCGCACAGCTCGATGAAGTGTGCGCCCTTCAGGGCCGACTCGGAGAACAGGATCCCGTTGTTCGCGACGACGCCCACCGGGTAGCCGAAGACGTGGGCGAACCCGCAGACGAGCGTCGTCCCGTAGAGCCGCTTGAACTCGTCGAGCTCGGAGCCGTCCACGATGCGCGCGATCACCTCGCGGACGTCGTAGGGCTTGCGGGTGTCGGTGGGGACCACCCCGTAGAGCTCCTCCGGATCGTGGCGCGGCTCCGCCGGGCGACGCAGCGCGAGCCCGGGGCGCTTCACGAGGTTCAGGTTCCCGACGATCCCGCGGGCGATGCGCAGCGCGTGCGCGTCGTCCATCGCGTAGTGGTCGGTGACGCCGGAGGTGCGGCAGTGGACGTCGGCGCCCCCGAGCTCCTCCGCGCTCACCACCTCGCCGGTGGCCGCCTTCACGAGCGGCGGCCCGGCGAGGAAGATGGTCCCCTGCTTGCGCACGATGACGCTCTCGTCGGACATGGCCGGCACGTACGCGCCGCCCGCCGTGCACGAGCCCATCACCACCGCGATCTGCGGGATCCCCGCCGCCGACAGGTTCGCCTGGTTGTAGAAGATGCGCCCGAAGTGGTCGCGATCCGGGAACACCTCGTCCTGCTGCGGGAGGTTCGCGCCGCCGGAGTCCACGAGGTACACGCAGGGCAGCCGGTTCTCGCGGGCGATCTCCTGCGCGCGGAGGTGCTTCTTCACGGTGACGGGGTAGTAGGTGCCGCCCTTCACGGTGGCGTCGTTCGCGACCACCACGCACTCGCGCCCGCTCACCCGCCCGACGCCGGCGATGATCCCCGCCGAGGCGACCTCGCCGCCGTACATCCCAAAGGCCGCGAGCTGCGACAGCTCGAGGAAGGGGGAGCCGACGTCGAGGAGCTGGCGGATCCGCTCGCGCGGCAGGAGCTTGCCGCGCTCCACGTGGCGCGCGCGCGCCCGCTCGCCGCCGCCCTGCTCGACCGTCGCGACCTTCTCGCGCAGGTCGGCCACGAGCCCGCGCATCGCCTCGGCGTTGCGCCGGAACTCCGCGGACCTCGGATCCACCGCGCTCTCGAGCACGCTCATGCGAACCGTCTCCCGATGGTGTTGCGCGCCGGTGCCCTGACGGGGGCCGGGCCCCCGCCCCGGAGGCGCCTCGTCGCCGCCGCCCGGGCCGGGCTCGCCTCGCTCGCCGGCGTGTCTCGCATCGTCTCTCGGTCGCTCAAGCGGCGGTCTCGTCGAAGAGCTCGCGGCCGATGAGCATACGGCGGATCTCGCTCGTGCCCGCCCCGATCTCGTAGAGCTTCGCGTCCCGCAGGAGCCGCCCGGTGGGGAACTCGTTGATGTACCCGTTCCCGCCCAGGCACTGGATCGCGTCGAGCGCCATCCGGGTCGCCCGCTCCGACGCGTAGAGGATCGCGCCGGCGGCGTCCTTGCGGCTCGTCCGGCCGGCGCCGCACGCCCGCGCGACCGCGTAGACGTAGGCGCGGCACGCGGAGAGCGTCGTGTACATGTCGGCGAGCTTCCCCTGGATGAGCTGGAACGTGCCGATGGGCTGGCCGAACTGCTCGCGCTCGTGCACGTAGGGGAGGACCACGTCGAGGCAGGCCTGCATGATCCCGAGCGGCCCGCCCGCGAGCACCGCCCGCTCGTAGTCGAGCCCGCTCATGAGGACGTTCACCCCTCGTCCTACCTCGCCGAGCACGTTCTCCGCCGGCACCTCGCAGTCGGCGAAGAGCAGCTCGCAGGTGTCGGAGCCGCGCATGCCCAGCTTGTCGAGCTTCTGCGCGGTGGAGTAGCCGGGGAAGCCCTTCTCCACGAGGAAGGCGGTGATCCCGCGCGGCCCGGCGGCGGGGTCGGTCTTCGCGTACACGACGACGACGTCGGCGTGCGGGCCGTTCGTGATCCACATCTTGCTGCCGTTCAGGACGTAGCGATCGCCCCTGCGCTCGGCGCGGAGCCGCATGCTCACCACGTCCGAGCCGGCGTTGGGCTCGCTCATCGCGAGCGCCCCGACGTGCTCGCCGGAGACGAGCTTCGGCAGGTACCGCCGCCGCTGCGCGTCGCTCCCGTTCCGGAAGATCTGGTTCACGCACAGGTTCGAGTGGGCGCCGTAGGCGAGCCCCACCGAGGCCGAGGCGCGGCTCACCTCCTCCATCGCGACCACGTGCTCGAGGTAGCCCATGCCGGCGCCGCCGTACTCGGGGGAGACCGTGATGCCGAGGAGCCCGAGCGCGCCCATCTTGGGCCACAGGTCCATCGGGAAGTGGTTCGCGCGGTCGATCTCCGCGGCGCGCGGCGCGAGCTCGCGCGCGGCGAAGTCGCGGACCGACTGGCGCAGGAGGTCGGCGGTCTCGCCGAGGCCGAGGTCGAGGGCGGGATGGGTCTTCATGGTCGGGTCTCCTCCGCGGGGTGCGCGGGCGATCCCGCCTCGCGCGAGGCGGCGGGCAGGCCGCGCCTCACGCGAGCTCCTTCAGGATCTCTCCCGCGATGATCACGCGCTGGAGCTCGTTCGCCCCCGCGTAGATCGAGGTGAGCCGCGCGTCGCGCGCGTAGCGCTCGACGGGGTACGCGCGCGTGTAGCCGGCGCCGCCCATCAGCTGCATGGCGGTGTAGCAGGCGCGGTTCGCCGCGTCGGTCGCGAAGAGCTTCGCCATCGAGGCCGCCTTCACGAACGGCTGGCCGCGCTCCTTCCGCCAGGCGGCGCTCAGGAGCAGGAGCCGCGCCGCCTCGAGGTCGGTGTACGCGTCGGCGATCATCCACTGGACGCCCTGCAGCGCGGTGAGGCTGTCGTCGAACTGCACCCGCCGCGAGGCGTAGCGCGTGGCGAAGTCCATCGCCGAGAGGCCGATGCCGAGCGCGAGCGAGCCGATGCCGATGCGGGCCCGGGCGAGCTCGGTCACCGCCATGCGGAACCCGTCGTTGAGCCGGCCGACGAGCGCGCCGCGCGGGACGCGGCAGTCGTGGAACGCGAGCTCGGTGGTGGCGGTGGCGCGCTGGCCGAGCTTGTCCTCGGTCCGGCCGACGCGGAGCCCTCGCGTCCCCGCCTCCACGAGGAAGCAGCTCATCCCCTTCCCCTTCGGTGCGGCGCGGTCGGTGACCGCCCAGACGAGGAAGACGCCCGCGAACGGCGCGTTCATGGTGAAGCGCTTCGCGCCGTTCAGGATCCAGCCGTCGCCGTCCGGCACGGCGGTGGTCGCCACCGCGGCGGCGTCCGAGCCGGCGCCGGCCTCCGTGAGGGCGAAGCTCGCGGCGGGGTACTCGCCGGCGCAGAGCCTCGGCAGGTGGAGCGCCTTCTGCTCCGGGGTGCCGATGTCCTGGATGACCTCCGCGACCATGTCGTTCAGGACGAGGGTGGTCGCGGTCGAGGCGCAGACCCGCCCGATCTCGGTCATCGCCACGCTGAAGGCGATGGCCCCCGCCTCCGAGCCGCCGTGCTCGCGCTTCACCTCGAGGCCGGTGAGGCCGAGGTCGGCGAGCTTCTTGAGGTTCGCGACGAAGACGCGGCGGTCGAACTCCCGATCGAGCTGCGCGGCGACCGGCTCCAGCTCGGCCTGCGCGAACTCCCGCGCGGTCGTCTGGATCGCCTTCTGCGCCTCGGTCAGCTCGAGGTTCATGCGAGGACGGTGTGCATCGAGCGGACCGCGGCCGCGTCCCGAGGCAAGCCCGAACGCATCCCCCCGCCGTCACGAAGGTTTCCGGCGGGATCGCGCGTCCCGACCGGCGGCGGGATGAACGAGGGGCTGCCTCACCGCTGAAACACCTCCGGCGCTGGCCTCGCACGCCCCCGCCGCTCCAGTTCGCGCGGCGGGAACGCCCGCCGCGACTCCTGGACGCGTTCAGCGCCCCGTTCGGCCTCCCTGTTCCACGCTGACACAGATATGCTTCATCTCTGCAACAGCACCACGGAGACGCGATGCCCGACCCGAGTCGCCGGCCGATCATCTGGGTGTTCAGCACGAGCCGCCTGAGGCAGGTGTTCGAGGGCGTGGCGCCGAGCTACGCGGGCGCGGCCGACGTCCGCGTGTTCGACAAGGTCTTCGAGGAGGCGCTCGAGATCGCGCGCGCGCGGGTGGAGTCGGGCGAGGAGGTGGACGTCTTCGTCGCGGCGGGCTGGAACGCGGCCTACCTCCGCGACCACGCGCCGGTGCCGGTGGTGCTCGTCTCCCCCTCCGCGAGCGACGTCCTCCAGGCGCTCGCCGAGGCCTGCCGCCTCGCGCGGCGCGTCGCGGCCATCCCGTTCCGCAAGGCGCTCGCGGGCGTGGAGGCCTTCGCGGAGAGCCTGGGCGTCGTCCTCGAGCAGCGACCCTACGAGACGCTGGAGGACGCGCGCGCCGCCGTGGCGGACTTCGCCGCGCGCGGCTTCGAGGTCGTCGTCGGCCCGGGGCCGGTCTGCGACGTCGCCGAGAGGGCCGGGCTCCGCACCGTGCTCCTCTACGCGCGCGACTCGGTCTGCGAGGCCATCGAGCAGGCCATCGAGGTCGCCCGCGCCGTGCACGCGGAGGACGCCGAGCGCGAGCGGCTCCGCGGCATCCTCGATCACCTCGTGGAGGGCGTCGTCGCGGTGGACCCCGAGGAGCGGATCCAGTCCGTGAACCCCGCCATGGAGCGGCTCCTCGCCGCCTCCGCGGCCGAGGTCCTCGGCAGGAAGCTCTCGCAGCTCGCGCCCGACCTCTCGCTCGCGCGGGTGCTCGAGACCGGGAACGCCGAGCTCGACGACGTGCAGCGGATCGGAAACCGCACCCTCGTCGTGCACCGGATCCCGCTCAGGCAGCGCGGCGGCCCGCGCGGCGCGGTGCTCACCTGCCAGGACGCGAGCACGATCCAGCGGCTCGACCGGAACCTGCGCTCCCGCTACCGGCCCCGGCGCTTCGTCGCGCGTCACCTCCTCTCGAGCATCGCCGGCAGCTCGCCCGCGATGCAGGAGGTGCGCGCCCTCGCCGAGCGCTACGCGCGCACGGACGCTACGGTGCTCGTCACGGGCGAGAGCGGCACGGGCAAGGAGCTCGTCGCGCAGGGCATCCACAACGCGAGCACCCGCCGCGACCACCCCTTCGTCGCCATCAACTGCGCCGCCTTCCCGGAGGCGCTCCTCGAGTCGGAGCTGTTCGGCTACGACGAGGGCGCGTTCACCGGGTCGCGCCGCGGCGGGCGGCCGGGCCTCTTCGAGGCGGCGCACACGGGGACCATCTTCCTCGACGAGATCGGCGACATGCCGATGACCCTCCAGACCCGGCTCCTCCGCGTGCTCCAGGAGCGGCAGGTGCTGCGGCTCGGCTCGAACGACCCGACGCCGGTGGACGTGCGCGTCATCGCCGCGACCAACAAGGATCTCAAGCAGGCGGTCGCCGCGCGCGAGTTCCGAGACGACCTCTACTACCGGCTCAACATCCTGAAGCTGCACCTGCCGCCCCTGCGCGACCGCGAGGAGGACCTCGCCGCGATCGCGGCGGACCTCCTGCAGCGCGCGCTCCTCCGCCACGGCGCGCCCGGCGCGCACGCGCGGGCGCTCACCCTGCTGCTGCCGCGGCTCGACGGCTACTCCTGGCCGGGCAACGTGCGAGAGCTCGAGAACGTGGTCGAGCGCGTCGCGGTGCTGTTCGCGGACCGCGAGCCGGACGCGGCCGTGGCGGAGGGTGCGCTGCGCCGGATCGTGCCGGAGCTCTTCGCGGAGGAGGGGCCGGGAGAGGCTGCCCCGCCCGCGCGCCGCAGGGAGCCCGCCTCCGGCAGCGCGGCCGGCGCACGGCCGACGGACCTGCGCACCGCCCGCGACGAGCAGGAGCGGGAGCTCATCCGGCGCGTGCTCGACGAGGTGGGCGGCAACCAGTCGGAGGCCGCGCGTCGGCTCGGCATCGGCCGCTCCACGCTGTGGCGGAAGCTCAAGGCGGGCGCCTGAGCCGTCCACGCTCGACGCCTTCCCGGCGCCGCACACCCGACCCTCACCGGCGGCCGCTCGCTCGACCGTCCTTGCTCCTTCCGGCCGAGCGGTCTCCGCAGCCCCGGAGAGGTCAAATGCGAGGCGACTTGAATTTTCTTCAAACCACATGTGTTCCAGTGAGCGATGAAGGGAACGACCAAGAATCTGGAGCTGGATACGCTGACGCCGTACCTCGAGGCGGCGCGCCGTCAGGGCCCGCTGTCGCGCGAGGAGGAGCGCGAGCTCGCGCTCCGCGCACGGCGCGGGGAGGCGCGGGCGAAGGAGGAGCTCGTGCGCAGGAACCTCGCGCTCGTGGTGATGATCGCGCGCAAGCAGATGCGCGGGACGCTGCGCCTCGAGGAGCTCGTGCAGGAGGGCAACCTCGGCCTCCTGCGCGCCATCGAGAAGTTCGACCCGAATGCCGGGACGCGGTTCTCGACGTACGCGGTGTGGTGGATCCGGGCGTACGTCTGGAAGTACCTGAAGCAGGCGCGCTCGTCGGTGAGGCCGAAGAGCGGGACGGTGGCGGCGGCCGACCTGTCGCTCGACCGCACGGTCGACGAGGAGGGAGACGTCTCGCACCTCGATCGCCTGGAGGACGAGGGGCCCGGCCCGCACGAGCAGTACGCATCGGCCGAGCACGACCGCCACCTCCGCGCCGCGCTCGAGCGCGTGCGCGGACGGATCGGCGAGGTCGGCTGGGACATCGTCCAGACGCGCCTCAAGCAGGACCCGCCCGACACGCTCGAGACCATCGGCAAGCGCTGGGGCGTGTCGCGCGAGCGCGTGCGGCAGCTCGAGCTGCAGACGAAGCGCTTCCTGCACGGTTACCTGACGTCGATCCGCGACGCCGAGGGCGGCGAAGGCGACCGCGAGGCCGCCTAGCACCAACCAGGGAGCGCAGGAGGTCGGGATGGCGGGCGACGGCGAGGGGCGCTGCAGGCGGTGCGGAGACGGCGAGCTGCAGGAGCAGACCGAGACGCTCTCGGTCGAGCTCCCGCGCTCCGCGGTGACCGCCTCGGTCGCCGTGCCGGCCCGGCGCTGCGCGGCGTGCGACGCCGTCCAGGTGGACGGCGAGCTCCGCGACCGGGTCCGCCTCGCCACCTGCTGCGAGCTCGCCGACGCCGGCGTGGACACGGGAGAGGCGCTCCGGCACATGCGCAAGGCCCTCGGCCTGCGCGCCGCGGAGCTCGCGCGGCTGCTCGACCTCACGCCGGAGACCATCTCGCACTGGGAGACCGGCCGCGCCGCCCCCAACCGCGCCGCGTTCATCGCCGTGTGCGCGATGGTGCAGGACGCGCTCGACGGGCGGAGCACCACCCGCGACCGGCTCGCGCGCCTCGCGCAGCACCAGGGTTACCCGCACGCGCTCGCCGTGAAGCTCCGCTGACGCCGCGGGCCGCCTCGCCTCTCGCCATCGCGCCCGCCCGGCCGGCGGGTGTCTCACGAAGGGACGACGGGTCCGCCCGCCCGTGGCGACGCGCGAAGTTCACGCAGACTTCGCCGCCGCGCCGCCCGCCGAGCTACGCGCCGAGGCACGATCCCGGGCATGAACGACCAGCGAACCATCTACTGCGGAAAGCGGCACCGCCGCGCCGACGGCGTCCCCGTCGGGCACTCCTGCCGGATCCTCGCGCCCGAGTACCTGCGCGCGGAGCGGCTCGAGGAGTACGGATGGGCCGCCGCCTTGCTCGAGCGCATGCCCATCGTGCTCCATGCGGGGGCGGCCGACCTCGGGCAGGGTCGCGGCGGCGCGCCCGAGCATCCGAGGACCGCGGCGCTGAGGCCGCTCGACGGCTCGTCGGGCCCCGGGGCGGGACGTTGCAGTCAGTGAAGCGTGGGGCTCCTGCTCGCCGGACCGCCGCCTGGCCTCACGAGGCCGAGCGCGTCGGCTCGGCCTCCCGCGCGGTGGCGGCGAGGAGCGGCGCGAAGGTCCGCCACGTCTCGCGCAGCCGGCGGCACCAGCCGAGCGAGGCACGGACGAAGGCGATCGTCTCGCGCGGCCTGCCGAGCGCGTCCGAGAGCGTCCGGACGAGGTGCCCGCCGCGGGAGAGGCCCCGCGCCGCGAGGGCGGCCGCGACGCTGCGGGCCACGGGAGGCAGCGGCGCCGCGGGCGTGTCGGTGACGACGCGGAGCACCGAGAACGCGATCCCGGCCTCGGCGGCGGTCCGCGCGAGCGCGGCGGATTCCATGTCGCCGGCGGCGGGCGCGCGGAGGCCGTGGCCGGCGGCGGCGAGCACCTCGGCCGCGGACGAGAGCTCGACCGGGCGGGCGCCGGGCGCGAGCCGCAGGAGCGCCGGGGGCAGCTCCAGCGCGGCCCGCTCTCCGTCCGCGAGCCGGTGCACCGACCGCGCGGTCACGACCGCGCCCACCTCGAGCCCCGGCGAGAGCGCGCCGGCGAACCCCGAGGACACCACGAGCGAAGGCCGCGGCCCGCGCGCGAGCCGCGCCGCGAGCGCCGCCCGCGCGCGCTCCGGCCCGACGCCGGTGCGGAGCACCTCGAGCCCCGTCGCGTCCGCGTCCGAGATCCCGCGGCGGCAGGCGGCCGCCTCGGCGAAGGTCGCGGCGCAGACCACGATGCCCGCCGCCCGGCGGGGCGCGCGGAGCCGCACCGCCAGCGCCGCGAGCGTGAGGGCGGACACCGCCGCGCTCGCCGCCGCGAGCGCGTGATCGCCGATCGCGATCGTGACCGCGAGGTTGAAGGCGAGGACGCCCGCGTACACGGCGTAGATCCCGGGGACGAAGCGCGGGTGCAGCCGCCGGAACGGCCCGCGGCAGCCCGGGAGGCTCGCGGCGCAGCGCTGGAACACCCACGCGCTCACGGCGCCGACGAGGAACCAGCCCGCGAAGTTGGCGGCGGTCACGCCGAAGTAGAACCCGCGGTAGGGGTAGTCGTAGATGCGCCCCAGGAACCACTTCTCCCCCTGCAGCGTCACCGGGTCGATGACGACGTCGAGGAGCGTCATGAGCACGCCGGCGAGGAGCGGCGCCAGCGGGTGGAGGAGGCCCGGGGCGCGCCCGCGGGCGCGCTCCTCCGGCCGCGACAGGAGCGCGCCGGCCAGCGCGAGCGAGAAGTAGGTGAGGAACACGAAGGACAGCGAGTCCCAGAACGGCACGTTCGCGATCCAGAGCTCGCGCGTGCGCGTCTCGTCGAAGTAGCGGTACGGCCCGAAGGGGAAGCCGTTGCGGGTGGAGCTGTACTCCGCGCCGAAGGCGAGGAGCCAGGTCGTCACCCCGAAGACGAGCGTCCGCCGCGGACCGAGCTGGTGCAGCGCGAACACGAGGAAGCACGCGAAGAACGCGTACACGTACGGACGGTGGACGACCGTGCCCCAGAGCAGCGCCGCCGTGTCCGCGAGCGCCATGGGCGGCCTAGCCGCTCCGCGCGAACCGCCCGAGCGCCATGAGCGGGAAGTAGTGCCGGTAGAGGTGGTAGCGGAGGTAGAAGTGGCGCGGGAAGCCGGTGCCGGTGAACGCCTCCTCGCTCCACGACCCGCCCTCCTCCCCGTCCGTCAGCTGCCGCTCGACGAGCCACGCCACGCCGCGCCGGATCGCGTCGTCCTCCCCGGAGCCGTAGGCGAGGAGCCCGATGAGCCCCCACGCCGTCTGCGAGGCGGTGGAGGGGCCGCGCCCCATCGCGGCGCGGTCGGCGTAGGACTCGAGCCCCTCTCCCCAGCCGCCGTCGGCGTTCTGCACCGACTCGAGCCAGCGGACCGCGCGCCCGACCATCGCGTCCGACCGGGGGACGCGCTGGCGCGCGAGGCCGGCGAGGACGTTCGACGTGCCGTACACGTAGTTCACCCCCCAGCGCCCGTAGAAGCTCCCCTCCGGCTCCTGCGCGCGGCGCAGGTAGGCGACTCCGCGCCGGCAGGCGCCTCGGAGGCGCGGGTCGTCGAGGAGCCCGAAGGCCTCGAGCACGCGCCCGGTCACGTCGGGGCTCGACGGGTCGCAGAGCGAGTCCATGTCCGAGAACGGGATGTCGTTCAGGAACCGCTTGTCGTTGTCGCGGTCGAACGCGGCCCAGCCGCCGTCCCGGTTCTGCATGCTCGCGACCCAGGCCGCCGCCCGGCGGACCGCGTCGCCCTCCCGCGAGGCGGGGTCCTGCTTCAGGAGGCCGATGATCACCGCGGCGGTGTCGTCCACGTCCGGGTACCAGCTGTTCGCGTACTCGAAGGCCCAGCCGCCGGGCGGGCCCCGCGGATCGTAGACGCGCCAGTCGCCCCAGTCGTTCGTGAGCTGCATCCCCTCGATCCAGCGGCGCGCCGCGAGGAGGCGCGGATCGGCGGGATCGGCGCCCGCGTCGACGAGGCCGGTGAGCGCCAGGATCGTGTCCCACACCGGCGACTGGCAGGCCTCCACCCGGAAGCCCTCCGCGTCGCTCAGGGTGAATCGCTCGATCGCCTCGAGCCCGCGCCGGACCGGGTCCGAGTCGAGCCCGCGGCCGGCCGCGTGGAGCGCGAGGACGCCGTTCAGCATGGGCGGGAAGATCCCGGCCCAGTCGCCGCTCGCCTCCTGCCGGGCCAGGATCCACTCCTCGCAGGCGCGGAGCGCCTCCGCCCGCAGCCGCGTGAGCGGCGGCACGCGCCGGACCCGCTCGTGCGCGCGGAGGGCCACGTCCGCGGCGTTGAAGAACGCCTTCCAGCCGAGCCCGTGCCGGCGCACCGTCGCGAGGACCGACTCGCGGTACGGCACGCGCTTCTCGGCGGGATCGAGCCAGAGGTGGTCGAGCCAGGGGTTCGCGTCGGAGCGGCCGTTCGGGAGCGCGAAGACCGGCCGGTGGTGGAAGAGCACGAAGAGCGGGATCATCGTCGAGCGCGCCCAGCTCGCGAGCCGGTACGCGTTCACCGGCGCCCAGCGCGGCAGGAAGATGACCTCCGCCGGGACGATGGGGACGGCGTCCCAGGGGAAGAGCCCGAAGAGCGCGAGGTTGATGCGCGTGAACACGCGCACCCGCGCGAGGCCTCCCGCGGCGCGGATGGCCCGCTCCGCGGCGAGGAGCCGCTCGTCCTCCCTGGCGACCCCGAGCAGGCGCAGCGCGAGGTACGCCTCGGCGGTCGTGGAGACGTCCCCGGGGAGCGTCGAGGCGATGCCGAAGCTGCCGTCCGGCTTCTGGCGGGAGCAGAGGTAGCGGACGAGCGAACCGCGGCGCGCGGTGAGGTCGAGCCCGAGCGCCTGGCGCAGGAGCACGTACTCGGCGGTCACCGTGACGTTCGACTCGAGCTCGCCGCGCCAGTGGTCGCGCCGCTGGGTGCGGTAGAGGAAGTCCTGCGCGGCGAGGGCCGCGCGGCGCGCCGCGCGCGCGAGGGGGTCCTCCGCGAGGCGGACGTGGCCGCTCATTGCGCGTGGCCGTTGGCGGCGAGCGAGGCCCTCCACAGGGCGCCCGGCACGAGCGCCAGCTTCTCGCTCGCCGAGAGGCTCGCGCGGCGGCGGAAGACGTCGTAGCCGTTCGCGCGGATCTTGCCGAGGATGGCGGAGTAGGCGTCCACGGCGAACTGGAACGCCAGGCGCCCGCGCGCGTCCGCGAGGAGCGGGATGAGCGCCAGGCCGCGCTCGTACAGCCCGCGCGCCCGCGCGATCTCGAAGTCCATCAGCGCCCGGAAGCGGCCGTCCACCCGCCGCGCCGAGAGGTGGCCCTCGCCGAGGCCGAAGAGCGCCAGGTCCTCCTCCGGCAGGTACACGCGCCCGAGCGCGAGGTCCTCGCCGACGTCGCGCAGGATGTTCGTGAGCTGCATGGCGGTGCCGAGCGTCTTCGCGTGCTCGAGCGCTTCCGTGCCGGCGCGGTAGCCCGCGACCGGGGTGATCATGAGCCCGACCGTCCCGGCGACCCGGTAGCAGTAGCGCTCGAGGTCGGCGAAGGTCCGGTAGCGCGCGCCGTCCAGGTCCATGAGCAGCCCGGCCACGAGGTCGTCGAACGGCTCGAGGGGGATGCCGTGGCGGCGCACCGTCTCGCCGAGCGCGACGAAGCGCGGCTGCACGCTCTGCCCGAGCACGGCCCGGCGCAGCTCCTCGAGCATCGCGGCGAGCTTCCCCCGGATGGCGTCGGGCGTGTCGTCCGGCCCGGGGACGTCCACCGCGTCGTCGGCCACCCGCGCGAACCCGTACAGCGCGGCGATGTCGCTCCCGCGCTCGGGCCCGAGCAGCTTCGCCATCATGTGGAACGTCTTCCCGTGCACGCGGAGGATGTCCCAGCACTCGGCGAGCCCCCGCCGCCCCAGCTCCGCCAGGGCGGGCGTGCGCCCGCGCTCGGCGCCCACTGTCACGGTGTCCATTCGGTCCCCCCTTCGACGAGCTGCTCGGACGGCGCGGCCGGCCGCGCGCGGGCGCGCCCCCTCCGGCGGGCGAGCCGCGCGTGGGCGCGGCGCGCGGCGATCTTCCCGGAGAGCGCCGCGGTCGGCACGGTGCCCGGCCAGACGGTGAAGTGCCCGGCGGTGTGGAAGTTCTCGAGCGGCGTCTCGACGTGCGCGAGCGGGTTCGAGAACGGGAAGCTCCTGAGGTTGAGCTCGAACCCGCAGGAGCCGCCGAAGGCGTTGCGCGTGAAGCGCACGGTGGACGGCGGCGCGCCGACGTCGAGGTGGACGACGCGGTCGGCCACCCC
The DNA here is from genome assembly GCF_022690805.1 of Anaeromyxobacter sp. SG66. Classification (NCBI taxonomy): domain Bacteria; kingdom Pseudomonadati; phylum Myxococcota; class Myxococcia; order Myxococcales; family Anaeromyxobacteraceae; genus Anaeromyxobacter; species Anaeromyxobacter sp. SG66. The sequence continues at coordinate 32,116 of NZ_JALCZC010000024.1, read as the reverse complement.
GGGGACGAGCCCGTCGAGCTTCTCGAGGAGCTCCGCGGCGACCTGCCGCTTCAGCGCGCGGTACGCCGCCGGCCTGGGCGGCGGCCGCGCCGCCTCGCGGGCCGGATCACCCGAGAGGCCCGTGCGCCAGCCGTCCTGCCAGTCGTGGCGCGTGAACGCCTGCACGACGAGCGCGGACTTCCCCGCGGGAGCGAGCGACGGGTCGCGGAGGCCGTGGGCCGTCACCTCCAGGAAGGCGTGCCGGTGCGCGTCCGGATCGGCGGGATCCAGCGCGGTCTTGCACGCGAACGAGGGGAAGTAGAAGACGTGCGAGGTGCGGAGCCGCTCGCGGAGCGCCTCGGGCGCGAGGTCGAGGCCCAGGTACACGGAGACGAGCGCGTCGGACGTGCGCGCGCGGTCGAGGCGCGCGAGCGCGGCGGGCGAGAAGCGCTCGCGCCCCACGAGCCGGTGGACCGCGAAGCGGTAGTCCCCGGTGTAGACGACCTCCTCCGCCTCCAGCCGCTCGCCGCGCGCGGTCCGCACCGCGACCGCGCGGTCGCCGCTCACGTCGAGCGCCGCGACCGTGCGCCGGAAGAGGAACCGCACGCCGCGCTCCTCGAGCCGCGCCACCCAGCGGTCGAAGAACCCCTGCAGCCCGCCCTCCGGGTACCAGTAGTCGCTCGCCCACAGGTGCCAGAAGGCCGACGCGACGAACACGTTCATCCGCGTGTAGCCGCAGCTCGCGAGGAGGTCGCGCACGCCGGACGGCGGGAGCTCGCGCGCGTACCAGGCCGCGGAGTCGTCGAGGAGCAGCGTGCGGAGATCGCGGAGGCGCCGGAGGAGCACCGCCGGCGAGCGCACCGCCTCGCGCTCCAGCGCCCCGAGGGCCCAGCGCGCGGCGCTCGTCCCGCCCGCGTCGCGGACGTAGGGGACCCGCTCCGGGACGAACAGGCGCGAGAGCAGCGCGGAGGTCCGCTCGTGGAAGGCGAACACCCGGCCGAGCGACGCCGCGCTCTCCGGGAACGCCTGCTGGAGCGCCCGGCTCACCGCGCCGAGCGAGGTCACGTCCACGTCCACCCCCGGCATGACGAGCCGGTAGTGGGCGCGGCGGAAGCGCGCGAGGTCCGCGAGCCCGTACTGCTCGAGGAGCGGGAAGACGATGCCCATGTCCTCGAACGACTGGCAGCCGACGTCGAAGTAGAAGCCGCGGCGGCGGATGCCGCCCATGAGCCCGCCCGCCTGGTGGTCGTGCTCGAGGACGAGGACGCGGTGCCCGCGCTGGCAGAGGTCGGACGCGGCCACGAGCCCTGCGATCCCGGCGCCGACGACGATCGCGTCGAAGCGGCCCGCCGCCGCCTCCTCGCGCGCCTCCCGGCGCGAGCGCGCCTTGTCGTCGGGCTCGGTCATTTCGGGGGGAACGCGGTGAGGTCGCGGGCGCGGGAGAGCGGGCGGTCGCGCAGCTCGGCGACGCGCGTGCAGCCGGTGAGGAACATGGCGAGGCGCAGCTCCTGGAGGAGCCGCTCGAGCTCCTCGGCCGCCGCCTCCCAGGACCGCTCCGCCGCGCGCAGGAGCGGCAGGGCGAGCGCCACCGCGTCCGCCCCGAGCGCCAGCGCCTTCGCGATCTCGATCCCGTTCCGGATCCCCCCGGAGGCGACGACCACCCGCTCCGGTAGCGCCGCGCGGCAGGCGGCGATGCTCTCGACGGTGGGGATCCCCCAGCGCGCGAACGTCTCGCCGAGGTCGCGCCGCGCCGGATCGCGCGCCCGCAGGCTCTCGACCCGGGCCCAGGAGGTCCCCCCGAGCCCCCCGGTCTCCACCCCAGCCACCGGCAGCGCCGCGATCTTCCGCGCGGTCGTGCGGGAGATGCCAGCGCCGACCTCCTTCAGCAGCACGGGGACGCCCAGCTCCGGGATCACCGCGGCGAGCCTCGGCAGGAGCGCCGCGAAGCGGGTGTCGCCCTCGGGCTGGATCGCCTCCTGGAGCGGGTTCAGGTGGAAGTTGAAGGCGTCGCAGCCGACCTCGGCCACGAGCCGCCTGACCTCCGGGACGCCCACGCCCAGGTTGAGCTGCACGGCGCCGAGGTTCCCGAAGAGGAGCGGCAGGCCCGGCGCGGCCTCGCGCACCGCGTAGCTGTCGCGGGTCGAAGGGTCCTGGAGCATGCGCCGCTGCGAGCCGAGCGCGAAGCCCACGCCGCAGCGCTCCGCGGCGCGCGCGAGGCGCCGGTTCACCTCGCCGGCGCGCGGCGTCCCGCCCGTCATCGCGCCGACCACGATGGGCGCGGCGAGCCGCTTGCCGAAGAGCTCCGTCTCGGTCCGCACCGCCGCGAGGTCCACCTCGGGCAGCGCGTCGTGGTCGAAGCGCAGCGCGGCGAACCCGGTGGCGTCGCCGCCCGGGAGCTCGACCTCCTCCGCGAGGCACAGGGCGAGGTGGCTGTCCTTCCGCTCGGCGATGGACATCCCTACCTCCCTCAGCGCATGAGCGACCGCACGGAGCGGACGACGTTCCCGACGGTGGCCATCGAGTCCTGCACCGCGGAGGGCTCGTAGCCCGAGTGCACCATGCAGTCGGCGCAGCGCGGGTGGCGCCCCGCCCCGAACTTCTCCCAGTCCGTCGTCTCCATGAGCTCGGCGAAGGTCTTCGCGTGGCCGCCCTCCGAGAAAAGGTAGCAGGGGCGCTGCCAGCCGAGGACGCTGTAGTTGGGGCTGCCCCACGGCGTGCACTGGTAGTCGCGGAGCCCGGCGAGGAAGTCGAGGTAGAACGGCGAGTGATTGAAGCGCCAGCCGCGCTCGCGCGCGGGCGCGAGCACGCGGCGGAACAGCGCGCGCGTCTCGTCCCGCCGCAGGAAGTGCTCCTGGTCCGGCGCCCGCTCGTAGCCGTAGCCGGGAGAGACCGTCATGCCCTCCACGCCGAGCGCCATCACCTCGTCGAAGAACCGGTGCACCTCCTCCGGGTCCTGGCCGACGAAGAGGGTCGAGTTGGTCGTCACGCGGAAGCCGCGCGCCCGCGCCGCGCGGATGGCCGCCACCGCGGCCCGGTGGACGCCGGCGCGCTGCACCGACGCGTCGTGGCGCGCCTCCACGCCGTCGAGGTGCACGTTGAACGTCAGCCGCCCGTGCGGCTCGAAGAGCGCGAGCTTCTTCTCGAGCAGGATGGCGTTCGTGCACAGGTAGACGAACCGGCCGCGCTCCACGAGCCCGCGCGCGATGCGGGCGATCTCGGGGTGGAGGAGCGGCTCGCCGCCGGCGATGCTCACGACGGGCGCTCCGCACTCGTCGGAGGCCGCCCAGCACTGCTCGGGCGTGAGCGAGCTCCGCAGCACGGCCTCGGGGTGCTGGATCTTCCCGCAGCCGGCGCACTCGAGGTTGCAGCGGAAGAGCGGCTCCAGCATCAGCACGAGCGGGTAGCGCGCCCGCCCGCGCAGCTTCTGGGCCACGATGTACCGGCCCACCGCCACCGCCTGCTTCAGCGGGATGCCCATGCCGCCTTCCCCTCTCCGGGGCGCGGGAAGTAGCCCCGCTCCCCGAACCACGTGAGCGCATCCTCGAAGGCGATCCGCACCGGCGTCTGGGGCAGCCCGAGCTCCCGCACCGCCTTGGCTGCGTCGAAGAACATGCGCCGGCGGGCCATGCGCACCGCCTCGAGCGCGACCGAGGGCGGCCGGTGGGTGACGAGGCGCGACACCGCCGTGTCGAGCGCGCCGACCGCGAGGGCGGCGAGGTAGGGGAGCCGCACGCGCGGGGCCGGACGTCCGAGGATCGCGCCGACCTCGGCGAGGATCTCGGCGAGCGTCATGTTCCGGTGGCCGAGGATGTAGCGCTCGCCGACGCGCCCGCGCTCCGCGGCGAGCAGGTGGCCCTCGGCGACGTCGCGCGCGTGCACCACGTTGAGCCCCGTGTCCACGAAGGCCGGGAGCCGGCCGCGCGCGAAGTCCACCAGGATCCGCCCGGTCGGGGTCGGCTTCACGTCCCACGCGCCCACCGGGGCGGACGGGTTCACCACCACGACCGCGAGGCCGCGCGCGACGTAGGAGAGCGCGGCCCGCTCCCCGGCGAGCTTCGAGCGCTTGTAGTGGCTGGTGAGCTGGCCGGGCGCGAGCGGCGTCGTCTCGTCGCAGGGCGTGGGGAGCGCTGAGAGCCCGACCGTCCCGACCGTGGAGGTGTGGACGACGCGCTCCACCCCCTCCGCGAGGCACGCGTCCATGACGTGCACGGTGCCGTCCACGTTGGAGGCGTACAGCTCGCGTGGGTCGCGCGCCCAGAACCGGTAGTCCGCCGCGACGTGGAACACGCGGCGGCAGCCTCGCACCGCCCGTCGCACCGCCTCGCGGTCGCGCAGGTCGCCCACGGCGATCTCGACGGGGAGGCCGTCGAGGTTCGCGCGCGGCGATCCGGGCCGCACGAGGACGCGCACCTCCGCGCCGCGCTCGAGGAGGAGCCGCGCCACGTTCGCCCCGACGAAGCCCGACGCGCCGGTCACGAGCGCACGGCCGGTCACGGCGTCCCCCGTGGCGCCGGATCTTCCGACGAGTCGATCTCCTCGCGCAGTCCCGCCATTCCGCCTCGCAGCGCGCCGTGGGGCGCGTCGCCCGAGAGTGAAGCTCCCGCCTGTGGCGAGGGGTGTAGGATTCGTTCCTCCCGCCGATCACGCAACAGTATTAGGGTCGTCCGGATGCGGTCGCGCGATGGGGTGCGACCGTCCGAGGCGTAAGCACCTCGACCGCGGGCCCACTCGGGGCGCATGCACCCCAGGTGAGCGCGATCCAGTGTGCGGATCCTGCGCGACTTGCCGCTGCGGTGAGCAGCCTCAGCCCGGAATGGCGGCAGCCCCGTGGCGCTCGGCCGCCGCCGCGGGCCGGACGTCGAGGCGGCGATCCCGGCTGTTGCACGGCGCCTGGCGCCCGAGGGTCCCCGCGCACGGCGCGAGCATCAGCCGGTCCGCCAGCGAGAACGCCGCCGCCGCCGGGACCACGAAGCGATCGACGCGCCCGCATCGGCAGCATCGGATCCGCAGCGTCGTCCACTCGGTCGCCCGCCTGGCCATGAGCTCCTCCTGGCGGTCTGCAAAGCATGGGACGTGCCGGCGCGCGCGGCCCCGGGAGCTCGGGCGCTCGCCGTGGCCTCGGCTATCCAGGCGAGTCCGGCGCCTTCCCGTCGAGCACCTCGGGGCGATCCCCCGCCCGCCCGCCCCCCGCTCCGCGCGCGCCGCCCGGGCCCGGCGCGGGGTCGCGCGCGAGGGCGGCGAGCTCGCGCAGCGTCGCGTTGTGCGGAGAGGAGCGGCGCTCCTCCTCGGTCGCGTGGAGGAGCCGCTGCAGCTCCGGCCCGAGCCGCCGCAGGACCGCGGCGCGCACGTCGTCCACGCCCGGCTCGCGGCGGAGCGCCTCCCGCAGGTCGCTCGCGCGGATGGCGTCCACGTCGCGCCCGGGGACGTAGCCGACGCCGTGGCTTGAGACGGCGCGGACGAGGAGCCCGGCCCGCGCGAGCGCCTCGAGGATCTCCTCGACCTCCGCCGGCGGGACCTCGAGGAGCTGGGCGAGCTCGACGGGCGTCCGTCGCGTCCCGCCCGCGAGGTAGTCGCGCGTGAGCTGCGCGGCGGCGGCGACCGCGAGCGTCTCCTTCAGCGCCTGGTCCGCCCGGTGGCCGCGGAGCCGCTCGCGCACGACCTGCTCGTTCTGGTGGCTCGCCGCGACCTCCGCGCCGACGAGCACGATGAGCCACGAGACGTAGGTCCAGACGAGGAAGATCGGGATGGCGCCGAGGACGGAGTAGAGCGCGTTGTACTTCGCGACGCCCATCTGCAGCTGCACGTGCACGACGAGCGATCCCTGCCAGCCGATCGCGGCGAGCAGCGCACCGAGGAGCGCCGACAGCGGGCGGACCCGGACGTTGGGCAGGATCACGTACATCGCGAACAGCGCGAGGCCGACCACCACCACCGGGGTGAAGCCGAGCGCGAAGTCGATCGCGGGACCGAGGCCGAGCCGCTCGCGCAGGAACACGACCACGCTCGAGCTCTGCGCCGCAGTGGAGACCGTCGCCGCCGCGAAGACCAGGATCGGCGTGGTCACGAGCAGCGTCACGTAGTCGGTGATCTGGCGCAGGAACGGGCGGGTGGTCTTGGCGCCGAACACGTCGTTGAGGGCCATCTCGATGCTCGAGACGAGCGACACGCTCGTGTAGACGAGGACGAGGAGCCCCACAGCGCCGAGGCGCGACACGTCGGTTCGATCGACGAACTCGAGGATCCGCTCGCTCGCCTGGAACAGGGCCGGGTTCGGCCCGAACGTGTCGGCGAGGTACGGCCTCACGAAGCCCTCGACGAACGCCTGGTAGGCGCCGAAGCCCTTCAGCACCGCGAAGGCGAACGCGAGGAACGGCACCACCGAGAGCACGCTGTAGTACGTGAGCGCGGCGGCGCGGACGGTGAGCCGGTTCTCGAGGAACCCGCGGAGGGTCGAGTAGCCGAGCCGGCTCGCGCGGAACAGCGCGGCCTTCGCGCGGGGCAGCTCCGCGGGGCGGACGTCCCAGATGCGCACCGCGAAGAACTCGCGCAGCCGGTCGACGGGGTGCGAGGCGGCGTCGCTCACTCCTCCATGATCCTTCGCCTCGCAGGATCGCGCCGCGCCGGGCGCTCACCGCCCCGGCCGCTCGTCTGGCGCCGGGACGCCCGGCCGGGACACCGCGGCGAGGGGAGCCCCTTCTTTTCGCGGTCCGCCGGCGATCACCGCCCGGCGGCACAGGAGGAAGATCGCTCTGGGAGCACGGAGGGAAGCCATGGCCACGTTCAAGCACGTCCTCGCCGCGACCGACTTCAGCGAGGCCTCGGGCCGGGCGCTCGAGATGGCGGTCACGATCGCGCGCGACGCCGGCGCCCAGCTGACGGTCGCGCACGTCGCCGAGGTCCCGACCTACACGGAGTTCGCCGCGCCGGTCGACCTCGTGACTCCCATCACCGATCTCGCGGAGACCAAGCTCGAGGAGCTGCTCACGTCGATCCGCGACGTGTGCCCCGGGGTGAAGGGCACCGTGCGGGTGGGCGCGCCGTGGGAGCAGATCCTCGCGGCCGCCGCGGAGGCGGGCGCGGACCTCGTCGTGCTGGGCACCCACGGGCGGCGCGGCTTCGCGCACGCGTTCATGGGGAGCGTCGCCGAGCGCGTCGTGCGCCTCTCGCCCATCCCCGTGCTGACGGTGCGCTCGCGCATCGCCTCCTGAGGCGCGCGCGGACGCGCCCGCGGCGGGCGCACCGCGCGCCGCCTCGGGCGCGCTCGCTCAGGCGTCCGCCGCGACGGCAGCCTCGGGGGCGGCGACCGGCAGCCGGCGCTCGCGGAGGAGCGTGCTGCAGAGCTCGCAGTTCACCCGGCTGCGAATGGTCCAGTGGGCGCCTGGGTCCACGACACCGCACAGGATCCGCTGCAGTTCGCGGTCGTAGTAGTGGACGATCTTCTTCTGCGCGTGCTGCTCCATTGCGTCTCCGTCCGTCGAAACCGCGGGCCGGGTGAGGGACCAGCCGCCCCTGCACCGGGCCCGCCTGCCAGGGGTTGTAACGTGCGGCGGCGGGGCTCGCAGAGGCCAGGCGGTCCGCTCGTCCCCCGCGGAGCGTCGAGCAGCACCCCCGGAGCGTGGCATCGTGGGGCGCCCCGCATGACCGAGGAGCCCCTCATGGACGCCCCCACGCTCGCGAAGCACCTCGAGAAGCACCTCCGCGTCGCCACCTTCCCGGTCGCGATCCGCCCGCTCGCGCCCGGCGAGCCCGTCCCCGCGAAGGCGAAGCGGCCGTCGAAGGACCTCGGCGCGCAGGTCGCGATCTGCCAGTGCGTCGCGCTCGCGCGCCGCTACGGCTGGACGATCGCGTTCACGGGCGAGGATCTCGCCTGCCCCATCGCCAAGGCGGCGTTCGGGTTCGAGGATCGCATCCCGTACTACGAGCGCGGCGCGCTCGCCGAGGGGATGTACGCGTCGTGCCAGGAGGCGGGCGCGGCGTTCGAGTCGGCGCTGCCGCGCCTCGCCCGCGACGAGATCGCCGGCGTCGTGGTCGGCCCCCTCGAGCGATCGACCTTCGAGCCCGAGACGGTGGTGGTCTACGGAAACTCGGCCCAGGTGCTCCGGCTCGTGAACGCCGCGCTCTACGAGCGGGGCGGCAGCTTCAAGGCGGAGTTCACCGGGCGCGGCGACTGCGCCGACATCGTCATCCGGACGCGCCAGACGAAGGAGCCGCAGCTCATCCTGCCGTGCTACGGCGATCGGCTGTTCGGCCTCGCCGCGGACGACGAGCTGGCGTTCACCTTCCCGTTCGGGATGGCGGACGCGATCGTCGCCGGCCTGGAGGGGACGAGCCGGGGCGGCATCCGCTACCCCATCCCCTCGTTCGCGCTGCGGGCGCAGCCGGCGTTCCCGCCGAGCTACGTCGAGCTCGAGCGCCGCTGGCGTGCGGGCGAGGAGTGAGCGCGCTCGCAGGCGCCGGCGGCCGCTCGCGCAGGCTCAGCCCGCGTCGGCGGCGTGCGTCGCCTCCGGCGCGGACGGCCGCTGCTCCCGCGCCCGCAGCATCTCGCTGCAGCGCGGGCAGTTGACGGTCCTGCGCGTGGTCCAGTGGGCGGTCCGGTCCTCGATGCCGCAGAGGATGCCGGCCCGCTCCCGGTCGTAATGGTGGATGAGCCTGGCCTTCTCCGGGTGCTCCATCTCGTCTCCCTTGGGCGCGGCCGGGGAGGGAGCCACGGCTCCGAGCGACGGTCACACCTTGGAAGCTTGTAGCGCCCCGTGCCCGGCTCTGCAGGCATCGAGCCGCCGCTCGCCGCGCCGAGGAGGGAGCGCTCGCCGCGCCTCGCGGGGCGTGCCGCCTCCCGGATCGGACGGAGACCGCCGCTGCCGGGACCATGCCCGGCGCGGCGGCGGAGGACGCCGGAGCGGCTCAGGTGCTCTTGCGAGCGAGGGTCTCCGCGCGCTCGAGCAGCCCGCGCAGCTCCGGGCTCGGCTCCCGCGAGCGATCGCCGTGGCGCACCGCGCGCCGGACCCGGCTCACCGCCTGCGCGAAGTCGACGTCGACGTGGCCGCGTGCGACGAGCTGCTCCTCGAGCTTGCGGATGCGGCCCTTGAGATCCTTGAACCCGTCGTTCACCGCGTCCTCCTCGAGCGAGTGGTCGCGCCGTCGACCGCCGCGGGCTGCGGGCGGCGAGCCGTGGCGACGACGTTCAGAAAGACCTCGACGTCCACGAAGTCCTGGGCGCCGAGCGGAGCGAGGCGCTCCCGGAGCTGCGTCGCGAACGCCCGCACGGCGGAGTAGGTCGCCCAGTTGGGCGCGGGGTCGTAGCGGAGGTCGCAGCCGAGCCGCTCCGCGGCGGCGCGGGTCGACTTGGGCCAGATGACGACGTGGCGGCCGGGGTCGGCGAGGAGCGGGAGCGCCGTGGCCAGCGCCCAGCTCGAGGCGGGCGCCACGGCGAGCCCCGCGGCGGCCGCGAAGAGCTTGTCGAAGCGGGCGCGGGCCGGGACCGGGACGGAGAGCAGGCCGAACAGCGCGTCGAAGAAGGTGCGAGCGGCGGCCTCGTCCTCGAACACCTCGGCGAGGCCGTCCTCCTCGAGCACCGGGTCGAACAGCGCCGCGAGCGGAGCGGAGCGGGAGATCCGCTTCACGAGCTCGCCCACCTCGCCCTCGTCGGCCAGCCGCGCGCCCTCGCCGCTCGGGAACGTCTCCTTCCACGCGGCGCTCGCCGCGCGCCACCGCGCCGCCCGCTCGCGCTTGCCGCTCGCGGTGTAGGCGGGATCGGCGAAGCCCTGCGGATAGAGCGCCTGGAACTCGGCGACCGCCTCCTCGTGGGTGAGGAAGTTCGCGGCGAGCGCGTAGCGGCCGCTCTGCGCGTCGAGCGCGAAGGACGAGAGCCCCTCGAGCCAGGAGTTCCGCTCCAGGCCGTCGGTCGAGAGCAGCGCCCTCGCGGCGGGCAGGCGGAGCTTCGCGGCGAAGCGCTTCTCGCTGTCGGGGAAGAAGACGTGCACCGCGTTCGCCTCGAGGGCGACGACCTTGCCGACTCCCAGGGACGCGTGCTGTACCAGCATTCCTTCCTTCAGATCGGCCATCGACGTCCTTTCGCAAGGCTTGTAGCGCGTGTGTCGCGAGAGGACGCGCGCACGCGCCCGACGCGGTGATGCCTGCGTCGCAAAGCGGGAGAGCGCGGTCTGGGGTCTGCCGTCGAGGAGGGCGCTCGCTCGTTTCCGGTCGCTACGCCCGATCCGGCCGGCGCGCGTCTCTTGTACGCCCTGCGCCCTCCGCTGGGAAGCCCCGAGCGCCGGCTCGCCCGGCACGGACCCGGCTTGACCGCTCGTGGAGGGACGTCCGAGCCCCGTCTCTCCGAGCCGCGCTCCGGCCCCTCGTGGGCGGGCTTTTCACCGCTGGCGCGATTAACAATGAACGATGAGCGCCGCGCGCATCACCCGGTCCGTTCGCGGGCACCTCGTCGCGATCGAGCGCGTCGACTCGCACCTCTGGCGCGTGACCGTGGACGGGCAGCTGCTCGCGAGCTTCTGCACCGAGAGCCGCGCGCGCGCCGCGGGGACGGCGGAGGCACGTCGCCTCGAGCTCGTCGCGGGCGAGGGGCGCCGCCGCCAGTGAGCGGCGGGCGCCGCGCGCGCCGGCAGCCGCCGCCCCGTCTCGTCTGGACGAGGTGCCCCGCCAAAGAAGAAACGAAGAGCCCCGCCCGCCGGGCGAGGCTCTCGAGTGTCCGGCGGCCGGGCGGGCCGCCCGGCTACACGGCGAGGACGTAGTCGCCGGCCCGCACGAGGTCCAGCTCCACCTCGCGCGGCTCGACGTCGTACAGCTTCTCGTACGGCGTCATGAGCACCGCCTGGAGCTGCTCGGCGGTGCGCGCGCGCCGCTCGCGCTCGATGAGCTTGGGATCCTGCGCGACGAACTTCTCGTCCGGGGTGATCTTGAAGAGCGGCTGGCCCTTCTGCACGACCGTCCCGTCCGGCCCCGTCATGAGGACCCGGTCGATCGTGCCGGAGAACGGCGCGCGGACGGTGTTGAACATCTTCATGACCTCGATGATGTAGAGCGCCTGCCCCTTGTCGAAGTGCACGCCGTCGCTGACGAAGGGCGGCCTCCCGGGCGCCTCCTGGCGGTAGAGCATGCCGCCGAACGGGGCGACGAGCTCGTCGGCCTTCGTCGCGGGCGGCGGCACGAGGACCTTCTTCATGCGCGCCTGGAGCTCGGGATCGTTGAGGTACGCGGGGATCGTGACGTCGAGGTTCGCCTCCACGCGGAAGTCGAAGAACTTCACCGCCTCGGCGGCGGTGAAGAGGAGCCCGAGCAGCTCGTTGCCGGCCTCGTAGCCGAGGTGCGCGGCGCGGATCTGGCTCCAGGTCTCGGCGTCGTAGCCGCCCTGCGGGGCCTCGCTCTTCAGGATCTCGTTCAGCTTGTAGAACTCCTCCTTCTTGAGGCCGAACGTCTTCCGGAGCGCCACGTAGAACCGGATCGACTTCTGGAGCAGCTCGTGGTCGTGCTGCCAGATCACCTCGGCGGCCGGCTTCCGCGCGTCCCACCCCATGTTCAGGTACTCGTACGTGTCGTTGAGCACGCCGAGCGGGTTGCGGATCCAGAACACCTTGCCCTGCTCGAGCCGGTAGTGCTTGCGGTTCAGGCTGAGCCAGCCGGCGAGGAGGTGCGGCGCCTCGAGCAGCCGATCCATCACGCGCGTGAGCAGGGTGAGCTTGCGGTCGATCACCTCCGCCATGGCCTTCGTGACCGACGGGTCGCCGGGGCTCTCCTTCGCGATCTGCGCCGCGTAGTGCTTCTTCATCTCGGCGAACGCGTAGGCGGTGTCGAGCTTGCTCCCCTCCTCGGCGAGGAGCCCCACGAGCGTGAGGTACGGCACGACGAAGCGGGTGGTCGGCTTCGCCATCACGTTCTGGCCGAGGAACCAGTTGACGAGCCCGTAGTGGAACTCGAGGTTCGTGGCGAGGTTCACGCCGCGCAGGCTCGTCTTGCGCAGCACCTTGGCGAGGTGGAGGTAGCTGTCGAGGCGATCCTCGCCCTTCGTGAGGAGCAGCGCGATGTTGGAGTCGTACGCGCCCGCCACGTGGTAGCGCATGAACATGCCGGTGTCCGGGTTCGGCATGCTGATGCCCTGGTCGTCGCGGATCTCGCCCTCGATGGGCTTCGACCAGAAGCGGATGAGGCCGCCCGCGTGCGGCGAGAGCGAGGCGTCGGTCGCGTTGAGGCGCGCCTCGGCCGCGGCGCCGAAGCGCGGGATCCGCGTGGGCTTCGGGAGCCGCTCCTTGTGGCGCGCGAGGAGCGCCATCGCCTCGACGAGCGACTCGACCACGAACGCGTCGCTCGGGTCGTCCGGGTTCGCGAAGCGCAGCGAGTAGCAGAGCTCCGTCACCCGGTGCTCGACCTGGATGCGGGTGTTGACCTCCATGAAGTAGTAGCGGTCGCGATCGACGATGCACTCGAAGGTCGAGGCCGAGTCGAGCCCGACCGCGGCGCCGAAGCGGGCCGCGTCGTCCTCCATCCGCTTCAGGATCTCGAGGTCGGTCGCGAGCGCGCGGGCCTCGTCCTTCCGCCCCGCCCGCTCCGAGCGCTCGATGGCGGCGGCGAGCCCCTCCTGCGTGACGGAGATCTCGAGGAGCTTCTGCTCGTGCATCTGCAGGGAGCAGTCGCGGCCGCCGAGCGAGACGCACCACTTCCCGTTGCCGAGGAGCTGGATCTCGTTGTGGCGGGTCTGCTCGATGTTGAGCTCGATGAGGACGTTCTTGTTGTCGCCGACGCCGGTCGCCTTGACCTCGTTCAGGACCTCGCGGACGAGCGTGGGGGCCTCGGCGGCCGCCTCCTCGATGAGCTTCGCGTCGGCGTGCCTCGCGGTGAGGAGCGCGCCGCCCAGGATGCGCTGGCCCTTGCCGCCGCCGCCGCCGATGGCCTTGAGGCGCACGCGCGTGCCGGGGTGCTTCTTGAACATCTCGGCGACCTCGCGCTGCACCTGCCAGCCGAGCTCGTCGATGGTGTAGAGGTCGATCCCCTTGGCGTAGGACGCCATGAGGACGTGGTCGGCGAGCTCCTCGAGCGACAGCTGCTCGTCCTTGAGGAGCTTCCGGTCGACGGTGAGGTCCTCCGCCTCCACGAGCGCGAGGAGCGCCTTGCGCGTCTTGTGCTTCGAGAGGAGCGTGCGCGCGGTGACGTTGTTCACGCCGGGCGTCACGGAGACGCCCACCTCCAGCGCGGTCCGCTTGGCCTCGTCCTTCTTGCCGGCGCGCGCCTGCGTCACCGAGTTCGGGCCGATGAACTTGAGGCCCGCCCGCTCGAGCGTCGCGACGAACTCCTCGTCCTCCGCCATGAACCCGTAGCCGGCGAACACCGAGTCGTAGCCGTTCTCGTGCGCGATGCGGACGATCTGGTTCATCCGCTCGACGCGCTCCTCCTTCGTCGCGCCGGTGTAGTCGGGGACCCGGTGCACGCGGCTCGTGTCGGTGAGCTGGCGCAGCTCGGGGGCGAGCGCGTTCGCGTAGACGATGGAGTCCTTCTCGGAGAGGAGGATGCCGTAGTGGCGGATCCCCATCTCCTCGAAGACGTCCATCGCCTCCTTGCGGATCGGGCCGCGGCAGACGATGAGCGGCTTCAGGTCCTCGCAGGCGAAGGAGCGGATCCACGCGGAGCCGGCCTTGCCGAGGCGGCGGTCGCGGTGAACGAGGGGGTTCGTCTTGTAGTAGTCGGCGGTCGGAGCCATCGGTCTCAAGTCTCCAGTCTTGGATTCGGGTCGAGCCGCGGACCTAGTGGAACTCGCGCTGCGGGCCGGACATCGGGGACGGCTTGTAGTGCCGGAGCAGGAAGCCCATGTTCTCGCCGAGGACCTTGCGCAGCTCGGTGGGCATCACGAGCGAGGAGATGGAGCCGAGCGCGAGCCCTTCCTTCGGGTTCATGAGCTCCTTCTCGTAGCGGCGGTTGAGCGCGGCCTCCTGCTGCTTCAGCCACTCCGCCGCCTCCTTCTCCGCGTCCTTCTTGGCGGCGGGGCCCTCCATGCCGGCGGCGGTGCGCTGCTCGACGCCCTTCTTCACCATCTCGGCCGCCGCGCCGCGGACCTTGCGCAGCTCGTCCTTGTAGACGAACTCCTTGCCCGCCGGCCCCATCACCGCGAGGCGCGTGGTCGGCAGCGCGAGCACGAGGTCCGCGCCGGTCGGGTAGTTGTTGTAGGACGCGTACGCGCCGCCGAAGGCGTTGCGCAGGATGAGCAGGATGCGCGGGGTGCGCACGTCGACGATCGCGTCGAGCATCGAGCGGCCCGCCTGCACGATGCCGCGCGCCTCCTGCTCGCGGCCGGGGAGGAAGCCGGTCGTGTCCTCCATGAAGATGATGGGGATGTTGTAGATGTTGCAGAACCGCACGAACCTCGCGATCTTCAGCGCGGTGTCGCAGTCGATCTGCCCGGAGCCGACGGCGCTGTTGTTCGCGACGAAGCCGACGACGTTCCCGCCGAGCCGGCCGAACGCGGTGACGACCTCCCGCGCGCGCTCCGGCTGGATCTCGAAGTAGTCGCCGTAGTCGCACACCTGCTGGATGATGATCGACACGTCGAACGGCGTGTTGAAGCCGGTCGGCGAGTTGAACGCCTTCTTGAGCAGCGTGTTGATCTCCCAGGTCTTCCGGTCGAGCGGGTCGCTCGTCGGCTGGAACGGCGCGGAGACGCCGTTGTTGTCGGGGAGGTAGGCGAGCAGGCGCACCGCCTGGCGGAGCGCGGCGAGCTCGTCCGCCACGGTGAGGTCGGCGACGCCGGAGGCGCCGTGGACCTTGGGGCCGCCGAGCTCCTCGGGCGTGATGTCCTCGCCGAGCACCGACTTCACGACGCCCGGGCCGGTGAGGCCGAAGAAGGTGTCGTTCGGCTGGATGACGAAGCTGCCCTGGCGCGGCAGGTACGAGCCGCCGCCCGCGTTGAAGCCGAACATGCACATGATGGACGGCACGACGCCGCTGATCTTGCGCAGCGCGGTGAACGCCTCGGCGTAGCCGTCGAGCCCGCCCACGCCGGCCGGCACGTACGCGCCGGCGCTGTCGTTCATGCCGATGAGCGGCATGCCCTTCTCGCCGGCGAGCCGGAAGAGGCGCGCGAGCTTCGAGCCGTTCGTCGCGTCCATCGAGCCCGCGCGCACGGTGAAGTCGTGGCCGTAGCAGGCGACGTCGCGGCCCCGGACGTTCAGCACCGCCGTGACGAGCGACGCGCCGTCGAGGTTCTTGCCCCAGTTCTGGTAGAGGACGATCGGATCCTTGTCCGTCAGGACGCGGATGCGCTCCCAGACCGTCATGCGCCGCTTGAAGTGCTGCTTCTCGATCTGCTCGATGCTGACCGAGCGGATGGGGCGCTGGACGAGGTCGTGCCCTTCCCTCATCGCCTCCTCGTAGCCGCCGGTCTCGCGGGCGATCTCGCCCGGGATGTTGAACTCGACCTTCTCGACCGGATCGAGCGGGTTGGTCAGGATCGGTTTGATCGCCTTCGTGGCCATGGGCTCGGTCCTCTGTACGACGCTGTGTGAATCCCGCGCAAAGCGTGCCGATCGCCCGGTCAGCCTGGCGGCGAACCGCGCTCGGGCTTCGTCACGAAAAAGTGCGTGATTGTCACAAAGCACCGCGCGCCCGGGCAAGGGGTCTCGCAGCTTTTGCGCCCCGGATCGCACCTCGGAGCGCCCGCTTCGTGGACCGGTGGGGGCGGCGACGCAGCGCGCCGCGCCGGCCGCGGAGGGGCGCACGAGCAGGCGCCGCCCGGCCTCCGGCGGGCCTCTCTGCGCGGGGAACCGCTACGCCTTGACGAGCACCGCCGCGTGGCTCCGCCACACGGCCGGACGCGCGGCGACGAGGAGCCCTGCGTCCGAGGCGGCCACGAGCTCGCGCTCGAGCTCCGCCGTAGAGACGTGCCCGCTCGGCTCCCCGAGGAGCAGCCGGCCGCCGGGCCGGAGCGCCGCGGAGGCCTCCCCGAAGAAGCGCGCCGCGCTCGGCAGCTCGTGCACGATCGCGAACGCGACCACCACGTCGACCTCGCCCGCGAGATCCTCGACGCCCAGCGTGTCGGGGTGGGCGAGCCGGAGGTCGAGCCGCTCGGCGAGGCCGGCGCGACGGCGGAGGGCCTCGAGCATCTTCGGCTGGAGCTCCACCGCCACGACGCGGCCGGAGGGCCCGACGAGCCTCGCGAGGTCGAGCGTGAAGAAGCCCATGCCCGGCCCCGGCTCGAGCACCGTCATCCCCTCCGCCACGTACGGGCGCAGGAGCGTGAGCGGGTTCTGCACGAGCCGCCGGAGCGGGTTCACCAGCAGATAACCCAGCCACCAGGGGCAGACGCGGTGGGCCATGGGCTCCGGGATCGCCCATCCGGCGGGGGCACGGTAGCGCGACGTTGGGGTGCGGCCACGGGGCGCGATCTCGCGGCGAGGATCACGTGAGCCCGGGCGGACTTGGCCCATTCCCTTGATTGTCGTCAACTCAGCCGCACTGCGAGTCCGTGGATCGGACCCGCTGAGACCGAGTATCGTCCGTTTCGAAATTGAGAATGATTCGCAAGATTGGCGGCCAGAGGACCTCGAGCCCAGCGCCCCGACCCCGGAGCCCGCACGCGGGCGCCGGCCCGAGGTGACCGAACATGCGCCCCACGCACTCCTGCTGCTCTTCGCGCTCCCGCCGCTACCGCCGCGCCGCCCTCCTCGCCCTCGCCGCCCTCGCCGTCGCGCCGCTCCTCGCGCGCTCGCAGGAGGACGCGCCCGGCCAGGAGGAGCCCGAGCTCGTCGCCGAGGCGCTCTTCCTCTGCGACACGCTCCCACCCGCAGGGCGCGACCTGAACCTCTCCCTCGCCCTCGCCGAGGGCGAGCCGGATCCCGTCACCGGGGAGACCGCGCTCCAGGCCTCGCCGCGCGTCCAGCTCGCGATGGGGCTGGGTGAGCGCGTCGGCCTCTCCGCGGACGTGGGGCTCGGCACGGGGGGCACCGTCGCGCTCGACACCCCCGGCGCGTCGCTCAAGCTCCTGCTCCGCGCCCCGAGCGCGACGCGGACCGGGCTCTCCGCGTCGGTCGATCTGTTCGGCTCGACGCACTCCCTCCACGAGGCGGAGGCCGGCCTCGGGCTCGGCGCCATCCGCGCGCTCGGCCGCATGGCGCTGCGCGCGAGCGCGAGCGTCGCGAGCGGCGTCACCGCGTGGTCGCCGCACCTGCACTTCGGCACGTCGGCCGCGGTGGCGCTCGGCGCCCGCTGGCGCGCGCTCGCCGAGGTGGTCTCCGAGGTCTCCGCCGGCGAGGTCGCGGTCTCCGCCGGCCCCACCGTGAAGGTCGCGCTCGCCGAGAACAGCGCGCTCATGGCCGGCGCGCTCTTCCCGGTCTCGCAGGGCGGTGGCCTGCCGGTCTTCACCTTCCAGCTCACGCAGTCGATGTGACTCGCAGTCGGAGAACCCGCCACATGCCTCGTTCCAGCAGCACCGCAGCGGACGGCTCGCCCGCCCCGCGCCCCGGGATGCCCCTCGGCCTCCTCGGCGACGGGGAGTCCGCGGAGATCGTCGCCGTCGCCACCGCCGCGCGCGGCGGGTGCGAGTCGCGCGCAGAGGAGATGGGCCTCCGCATCGGCAAGCGGGTCGTGATGCTCAGCAACGGCGCGGGCCCGGTGCTCGTCAAGGTGGACGAGTCGCGCATCGCGGTCGATCGCGGCGTCGCCATGAAGATCAAGGTCACCAAGTGACGGAGACGACGGAAATGAACCTGGCGAGGCTCTCTCCCGGCGAGAAGGGGCGCATCACGGCGATCGGGGCGATCGGCCCGATGCGGCGGCGGCTCATGGACATGGGGCTCCTCCCCGGCGAGGAGGTGCGGGTGGAGAAGGTCGCCCCGCTCGGCGATCCCATCGAGGTGCGGATCCGCAGCTACCACCTGTCGCTCCGCAAGAAGGAGGCGGAGGGCATCGCGGTGGAGGTGACGCCGTGAGCGCCGCGCCGAAGCTCTCCCCGGTCTCCGCAGAGCACCCCGGCGCCGCGCGGTCGATCACCATCGCGGTCGCCGGCAACCCCAACTCCGGCAAGTCCACGCTCATCAACGCGATCGCCGGCAGCCGCCTGCACGTGGGCAACTGGCCGGGCGTCACCGTGGAGAAGAAGGAGGCCGCCTTCGAGCACGAGGGGCGGCGCCTGCGGCTCGTCGATCTGCCGGGCACCTACTCCCTCTCGCCCTACTCGCAGGAGGAGATCGTCGCGCGCGACTACCTCGCCCACGAGCGGCCCGACGTCATCGTGAACGTCGTGGACGCGACGAACCTCGAGCGGAACCTGTACCTCACGGTGCAGCTCCTCGAGCTCGGCATCCCGGTGGTGATGGCGCTCAACGTGTACGACGAGGCGCAGGCGAAGGGCCACCGCATCGACGTGCGCGGCATCGAGGCGCGGCTCGGCGTCCGCGTGGTCCCGACCTCCGCGACGCGCAAGCAGGGCCTCGAGGAGCTGCTCGGAGCGGTCGTCGCCACCGCCGACCGCAGCCACGTCCGGACGATCGCCCCGCTCTCCTACGGCCCCGACCTCGACGGCGCGACCGCGGGCGTGGCGCGCGCCCTCGAGGAGCGACACCCGGAGCTCACCGCGCGCCTCCCCGCGCGCTGGCTGGCGCTGAAGCTCGTCGAGGGGGACGCGCGCGTCCTCGAGGAGACCGGCCTCGAGCGCGACGCCCTCGTCGCGGCGCCGCTCGCCCACCTCGTCGCCGCCCACGGCGACGACGTGGAGGCGATCGTCGCCGAGGCCCGCTACGGCCTCGCGGCGGGGCTCACCCGCGAGGTGCTCGAGAGGCCGAGCCTCCAGAAGACCGAGCTCACCGAGCGGATCGACCGGGTGGTCCTGAACCGCTTCCTCGGGATCCCCATCTTCCTCGCCGCCATGTGGCTCGTCTTCAAGCTCACGTTCGATCTCTCCGCCCCCTTCGGCGACTGGATCGACGCGATGACGAGCGGCCCCTTCAAGCGCTGGGCGGCGGTCCTGCTCGGCGCGATCGGCGCGCCGGGCTGGACGGTGTCGCTCGTGAACGACGGCGTCATCGCGGGCGTCGGCTTCGTGCTCGTCTTCGTCCCCGTCATCTTCGCGATGATGTTCTTCATCACCTTCCTCGAGGGCTCCGGCTACATGGCCCGCGCCGCCTTCGTGATGGACAAGGCGATGCACGCGATGGGGCTCCACGGGAAGTCGTTCATCCCGATGGTCCTCGGCTTCGGCTGCAACGTCCCCGGCGTGTACGCCACCCGCACGCTGGAGAGCGGGCGCGACCGCATCCTCACCGCGCTCCTCATCCCCCTCATGTCCTGCGGCGCGCGCCTCCCCGTGTACGTGCTGTTCGTCGGGGTGTTCTTCCCGCAGCGGCCCGGCACGGTCATCTGGTCGCTCTACGTCATCGGCATCGCGCTCGCGATCACCATGGGCGTCGTCTTCAAGAAGACGCTGTTCCGCGGCGAGGCGCCGGCGTTCATCATGGAGCTCCCGCCCTACCGCATGCCGTCGCTGCGCAGCCTGTGCCTCCACACCTGGGAGAAGGGGAAGCACTTCCTCACCAAGGCCGGCACCTACATCCTCGCGGTGTCCGTCATCGTCTGGTTCATGCTCAACCTGCCCTGGGGCGTGGAGCACAAGAAGGACTCGTACCTCGGCAAGGCGGGGCAGGTGATGGCGCCCGCGCTCGCGCCGCTCGGCTTCGGCACCTGGGAGGCGGCGTCCTCGCTCATCACCGGCGTCATCGCCAAGGAGATCGTGGTCGGCACGATGTCCGAGATCTACGCGCCGAAGCCCGCCCACGAGGAGCAGGCGCCGACGTTCGCCGAGGACCTGCGCGAGATCGGCACCTCGTTCGTGGGCGCCGGGCGCGAGGCGCTCTCGAACGTGGTGTCCACCGCGGGGCTCTCCTCCATCTCCATCGACAAGGCCGACGAGGCGCCCTCCCCGCTCAAGGACGCCGTGCGCGGCGCGTTCACGCCGCTCACCGCGCTCGGCTTCATGGTGTTCGTGCTGCTCTACATGCCGTGCGTGGTGGTCGCCATCGCCATGCGCCAGGAGTTCGGCGGCTGGAAGTGGTTCGGCGTCGCCTTCGCGTACCAGACGGCGCTCGCCTGGGGGATGGCGCTCCTCGTCTACCAGGGCGGCCGCCTGCTCGGGCTGGGGGCGTGAGCATGGGCCTCGAAGACGCCGTCATCGCCGCGCTCGTCATGGCGGGCGCGCTCTACCTCCTCTACCGCTCGCTCTGGAGGGGCGGAGGCGCCTGCCACGGGTGCTCGTCGGGCGGCGCGTGCAGCGCCCGGGCACGCGCACCCGCGCCCCTCGTGACGCTCGGCCGCCGCCCGGAGCCGCGCCCACCGCGGCCGTCGGCCTCCGCCGGCGGCGGCACGGGGACCTGATCCGCTCCTCGCACCCCCTCGCCCATCCCGCAGCCCGACTCGACCCGGGGAGGAAGCTCCCCCGGGACCCCACCCCACTCGAATCGCCGGAGCACGCACCCGATGTCCTCGAACCGCCTCCTCGCCCTGCTCACCGCCGTCGCCCTCTCGGCCCCCGCCGCCGCCCTCGCGGAGGGGGACCTCCCGATCCAGGACAACAGCTTCCTCATCGAGGAGGCCTACAACCAGGAGCCGGGCGTCATCCAGCACATCAGCACCTTCAGCCGCGTCGGCGGCACGGGCGCGTGGCTCTACTCGTTCACCGAGGAGTGGCCGGTGCTCGGGCAGACCCACCAGGCGAGCGTCACGCTCAACTACGCCGGCCTCGAGGCCCCCCGCGCCACCGGGCTCGGCGACCTCATGCTCAACTACCGCTGGCAGGCGATCGGGAGCGGGGAGACGGAGGTCGCGCTGGCGCCGCGCCTCTCGGTCCTCGTCCCCACCGGCGACGAGCGGCGCGGGCTGGGGCTCGGTGGCGCCGGCGTCCAGGTGAACCTGCCGCTGAGCGCCATGCTCGGGCGGCGCTTCGTGACGCACGTGAACCTCGGCGGAACGTACGTTCCGTCCGCGCTCGCCTCCGACGGCGGCCACGGTGCGCTCACCTCGTTCTCAGCCGGGCAGAGCCTCATCTGGCTCGCCCACGCGCGCTTCAACGTGCTGACGGAGGTGCTCTACACGCGCTCGGAGACGGCGCGTCCCGGCGCGAACGATCACGCGGAGACGTTCACCGTCAACCCGGGCGTGCGCGGCGCGATCGACTTCGCGAGCGGGCTGCAGATCGTCCCGGGCGTCAGCGTGCCGCTCGGCGTCGGGCCGAGCCACGGGGAGCGCGCCGTGTTCCTGTACCTGAGCTTCGAGCACCCGTTCCGCCTCGCCGGTCCGACGGCCGAGGCGTCGGCGAAGCCGAGCGCGGACGGGCGTGGATGACGGTGGCGTGCCGCCGGCGCGCGGGCACGGCGCCGGCGCCCCGCGCCCTCAGGCCTGGCCCGCCGCGACCAGGATCCAGCGCAGCGCGAGCCCGCCCGCGAGCACCAGCGCGGGCGCCACGCGGGTCGCGCCGAGGTGCAGGCGCACCTCGAGCGTCTCCATGAGGAGCGGCACGGCGAGGCCGCCGAAGACCACGAGGGCGAAGAACTGCGCCGTGAACGGGCCGCCCAGCAGGAGCCCCGCGGCGGCGTGACCCGCCGCGCCTCCCGTGGAGAGCCCGACGAGGAACAGGACGATGAGCGCCGCCTCGACGGTGATCGCCGCACGGTCCCAGCGCGCGACGAGCCGCCGCTCGTCCGCGTCGAGCCCGAAGAGGAGCAGGAAGGCCGCGCCGGTGGAGAGGCCCGAGACGAGGAAGAGCGGGCCGAGCAGGGCGGAGCTCCACAGGGCGCGCGCGCCGAGCGTGGAGAGGAGGACGCCGGTGTACACGCCGAGCGCGACGCCCACCCACAGGTTCGCGCGGAGGAGCGCCGGCGCGCGGCGGAGCGCGTACGCCCGCGCGGTCCGGACGAGGCCGCCCAGGCCGACGCGGCCGGCGAGCGCCGCAGCCCGCGCGGCCTGCGCCTCGTCGAGCCCGCCGAGCGCGACGAGCAGGCTCACCGGGTAGACGGCGACCAGGATCCACGCGCCCCACGACATGGGCGAGGACGGCCGGAGCGCGAGGTAGAAGCGCGCGATGTGGAGCTTGTGGGCGAGGTCGAGGAACAGGGCGCCCATGCCCACCGACACGAGCACCGGCGCGGCGAAGGCGAGCCAGCGCGCGGCGGGGGAGCGCTCCGGCCGCCGCGCGGCGAGGAGTGAGGTGACGATCATGAGCCCGGCCGCCATTCCGCCGAGGAAGAGGTAGACGGGGACCTCCCAGCCCCAGACGTGCAGCTGCGGATCGATGAGCCGGCTGTGCCGCGCGAGATCGAGCTCGGTCATGGTGGTCTCCCGTTCGTTAGCCGCTGCAGCCGCCGCCGCCCGCCTTGCGCGGCCCGCCGGGCGCCGCGGCGGGCACGGGGGGCGGCGGCGCCGCCTTCATTCCGGTCATCGCCGCCTGGATCCCGGCGCGCAGCCGGTACGCCTCGAGGTCGGAAGCCGGCGCGCCCGGAGCGGGCGGAGCGGGCGGGGTGAGCGCGAACGCCTCCCACGCCGCAAAGCCGCCCTCGAGGGCGTACACGCGGCCCGGGTAGGCCGCGGCGGCCTCCGGCATGGCGGGGAGCTCGGCGGCCCCGACGAGCACGAGGTCGCGCCCGGGGCTCGCGTCCGCGAGCCCGAGCGTGCCGAGCTTGTCCTGCGGGACGCACTCGGCGCCGGGGATCCGCTTCGCCGAGCAGGCCTCCATCGGCCTCAGATCGACGATGCGGAGCTTCCAGGGCTCGTCGAACACGCGGCGGGCCAGCGCGAGCGGCGCGAGGCCGGTCGGCGCGCGCCCGCCCTCGCGGGCCACCGTCGGCGCCGCGAGGCCCACGAGGCCCAGGGCGGCCGCGACGGCGAGCCCCGCGAACACGAAGCGCCCGGGCCGCCCCGCCGGCGTCGGGACCGCGCCGGGATGGGAGCGGCCTGCGAGGACGCGCTCCAGCTTCTCCGCGCCGACGAAGCACCCGACCGCCATCGCGGTCACGGCGAGCGCGACGACGTACGGGCCGGAGCGCGGCGAGAGGTGGAACAGCTCCCAGAGGTAGAAGTTGCCGAGGTCGCCGGCGTTGTGGAAGGTCGCGAACCCCGGCCGCCACTCGAGCTCCGCCCAGAGGACCTGCCCCACGATGACGCCGAGCACGGTCATGAGCCCGTCGAGCTTGCCGGAGGCCATCGCCACGAACGAGGTGCCCGGGCAGTAGCCGGAGACGATGAAGCCCGCGCCGAGCAGGAACCCGCCGGCGACCATCGGCACGAGGTAGGTGCCGCTCACGGCGTGATCCGCGAGCGCCTTGAAGTCGGCGAGCCCCAGCGCCGAGGCGAGCACGACCCCGAGCATGGCCGTCACGATCGCGCTGAACATGACCTTGAAGACGGTCATGTCCTCCCCGTAGAACTGGGCGGCGAGCTTGTTGGCGCGCCCGAAGCCGGCGCGCTCGAGCACGAACCCGAACCCGAAGCCGATGAGGACCGCGGCGACGAGCCCGAGCTCGAAGGGCGGCAGGATGGGGAACGTCATCTCCACTCCCTCCTCAGGAACCAGGCGAGCGCGTAGCCGCCGCCGAACACCGAGAACATGAAGGCCCAGGCGCCGACCGACAGGAGCGCGCCGCCCGAGAGCGCCTGGCCGGAGGTGCAGCCGCGCGTCATCTTGGCGGCGGCGCCCATGAGCACGCCGCCCGCGAGCGCGAGCGCGAGCCGCGCGCCGTTGCCGATGCGGGGCCCCTTCAGCACCTCGCCGCGCAGCCGGCCGGAGGTGTAGGCCGCGACGACGCCGCCGAGCAGCGCGCCGAAGATCTCGAACACGAGCCAGGTCACGTGCGGGCTCGCCTCCGCGCGCGCGAGGGACGGCGTGCTCGCCACGTGCGAGGGCGCGAAGACCTCGAGCGCGGCGATGCCCGCGCGGAGCGACGCGCCGGAGGCGCCGAGGCCCGAGCCCATCACCAGGAACGAGGTGAAGAGCACGAGGCCGAGGGCCACGCCGGCGAGGTACGGGTTCCAGAACTTGTCGGGGTTCCGTTGCATCTCGGGCTCCTACGTGAGGAAGAACACGTTCGGCTCGTTGCCCGACCCGGGCTGGAGCACCTTCACGCGGCGCGAGCGGGTGAGCTCCGCGACGCGGCTCGCCGGGTCGGCGAGGTCGCCGAAGGTGAGCGCGCGCGTGGGGCAGGTCTCCACGCAGGCGGGGAGGTTCCCCTCGCGGACGCGGTGCAGGCAGAAGGTGCACTTGTCCACGAAGCCCTCCGGGTGGACGTAGCGCGCGCCGTACGGGCACGACGCCACGCACGCCTTGCAGCCCGTGCACTTCGACCGCGTCACGGCCACCACCCCGCCGTCGGCGACGTGGCTCGCGCCCGTCGGGCAGGCGGAGACGCAGGAGGGGCGGCTGCACTGGTTGCAGCGCTCCGAGCGGATCTCCATCGAGAGCCCCGGGAACGCGCCGTGCGTCTCCTCGGCGATCCAGCCGCGGAACCCGCCGCTCGGCAGCGCGTTCTCCGTCTTGCAGGCGATGACGCAGGCGTTGCAGCCGACGCAGCGGGCGGTGTCGACCGCCATGGCGTAGCGCTTCCTCATGCCGACCTCTCGGCGCGCTCGAGGCGCACGAAGTTCACGCTCATGCCGGTGCCGCCCATGATGGGGTCGACGGCGTAGCGGGTGACGAGCGCGCTGTCGGAGGCGCCGCGGCCGTACGCGTAGCCGAGCCGCTTCGCGGTCTGCCCCCAGCCGTGCACGAGGTACACGCAGTCACCGCGGATCCGCTGCGTCACCTTCGCGCGCACCGGCCCGGAGCGCGCGCCGTCCTGGTTCACGAGGAACACGCGCTCGCCGTCCTCGAGCGGCTGCGCGAACCCGGGCAGCGCGCGCGCGACGTCCGCGTTCACCCACACCTCGTTCTCCGGGTAGGGCTCGGCGAGGAGCCGGTTGTTCACCGTGCGGCCGAAGGTGTGCGTCGGGGCCCGCCCCATGAGCAGCCGGAACTGGCCCGGGGGCGGCTCCTCGTGCGGGTAGTACTGGGGGAGCGGGTCGAAGCCGAGCTTCGCGAGCTCCTCGCTGCGCAGCTGGATCTTGCCCGACTCGTGGGGCACCTCGACCGCGAGCCCCTCCTCCTCGCAGGTCGCGACCTCGCGGCCGAGCACGACGCCCGTCTCGCGGGCGCGGGCGACGTCGTGGCCGCCCGCGCGGAGCCGCGCGTCCACGTACTCGCGCGCGTCCTTCCAGGGGAAGTGCTCCGCGAGCCCCACGCGCCCGGCGAGCTCCTTCGCGATCCACCAGCCCGGCTTCGAGTCGTGGAGCGGCGGCACCACCTCCTGCCGCACCGCGAGGAACGGCCGCTTGTACGCGGGCGCCGCGATGTCGTCGTCGCGCTCGAGGTAGGTCGCCTCGGGGAGCACCACGTCGCTCCACCCGCAGATCTCCGCGGGCAGCACGTCGATCGACACGACGAGGTCGAGCCCCTCGAGCGCCTTCACCGTCTGGCGCCGGTCGGGCAGCGCCTGCATGAGGTTGCAGCCGTAGATGAGCCAGGCCTTGAGGTCGTAGAGCGCCTGGCCCGACACGCTCGCGTCGCACAGGCCCGAGGCGATGACCTCGGTGGCGACCGGGAAGCCGCCCTTCTTCGGCCGGTCGGCCGCGCCCTTCCCCCCGTGCGGAGGCTCGGCCGTCACCGGGTACGGCGGGAGCGAGAGCTTCGCGTGGCTCACGTAGCCGCCGCGCCGGCCCCAGCTGCCGAGCAGCGCGGAGAGGATCGCCATGGCCCGCGCGCGCTGGGTGTCGTCGCCGTACCAGGTGGTGTGGCGGCCGGGGTGGACGAGCGAGGCGGGGCGCGCGGAGGCGATGAGCCGCGCGCTGTCGCGGATGAGCTCGGGGCGGAGGCCGGTGATGGGATAGGCCCACTCCGGCGTCTTGTCCGCCACGTGCGCGCGGAGCTCCTCGAGGCCGACCGCGTGCTTCGCGAGGTACTCGGCGTCGTAGGCGTTCTCCGCCAGCATCACGTTCATCCAGGCGAGGAGGAGCGCGATGTCGGTGCCGGGCTTGATGGGCAGCCAGTAGCGCGCCTTGCTCGCGGCGACCGAGAAGCGCGGGTCGACCACCACGAGCTCGGCGCCGCGCCCGACCGCCTCGGCGAGGTCCTGCACCTGGGTGTTGTGCATGTTCTCGCCGAGGTGGCTGCCGATGAGCGTGATGACCCGGGCGTTCGCGAGGTCGATCGGCTCCGGCGAGCCGAGCGGCGTGCCGAAGGTGAGGAGGTAGCCCGCCTCGCGCGGCCCGCGGCACTGCGCGTAGGACGGCGCGCCGACGTTGGGCGAGCCCCACGCCTTCATGAAGTGCTTGAACCAGGTGCCGCCCGAGCCGTGCGTGAAGAGCGCGACCGCCTCGGGGCCGTGCCGGCGCTTCACCTCGAGGAGCCCCTCGCCGACGCGGTTCAGCGCCGCGTCCCAGCTCACCTCCTCGAACACGTCTTCGCCCCGCTTCTGCGTGCGGACGAGCGGCCTCCTCAGGCGATCGGGGTCGTAGAGGAGGCCGGTCGCGCCGGCGCCGCGCGGGCAGAGCATGCCGCGGGAGAGCGGGTGGTCGGGGTTGCCGACCACCTTCGTCACCCGCCCGTCCTTCACGTGCGCCCTCACCCCGCAGCCCCAGAAGCAGAGCTCGCAGTACGAGGCGACCACGCGGTCGCCGTCGGTGGCGGGATCCTCCACGCGGTCCGCGTCGAGGCCCCACCAGCGCGTGGTGAGCCCGGACGCGAGGGCCGCGCCGCCGGCCGCCGCGCCGCCGATCTGGATGAACTTCCTGCGGGTGAGAGTCATCGCTGGCGCTCCTTCGAGGGAGATCCTGACGCGCCTTGCCGCGCTAGAAGTGGTAGGCGAGGCCGACGTCGATCTCGAGCTGCGACATCTCGGTCGAGTAGGCGGCGATGCCCTGGCCGTTGCCCATCGGCGGCGGCGGCGCGGCGTTCGAGCCCTCGAGCTTCGAGTTGAGCGCGTACATGCCGGCCACGTTCACGTTGAGCTTCTGGCCGATCGCGTAGCCGACGCCGGCGGTGAGGTGGTGCTCCGAGACGGCCGGGAACGCCATGTTCTCGAACGCGCGGTCCGGGTCGAGCGGCATCTTGCCGTAGTTGTAGCCGGCGCGGAGCGCGAGCTGCGCGGTCGGCTTCACCTGGGCGCCCACCTTCACCACCCACTGATCGCTCCAGCCCATGTTGAACGGCATGGCGCCGGTGGCGCTCGGGTCGCTCGTGTACTGCGGGAGCCCGTCACCCATCGTGCTCGACCAGTCGATCCACTGGACGTCCACCGCGAGGAGGAGGGCGTCCACCGGGGTCACGGCCACGCCGAGGGTGGCGCTCTGCGGCTGGTCGAACGAGAGCTTGTCGGTGCCGCCCGGGATCGTCGTGCCCGGCGCCATCGGGTTCGGGCGCGCCGGGACGTCGAACGAGAAGTCCTGGAACCAGCTGCGCGTCTCGTACGCGGCGCCCAGGGTGACGCGCTTCACCGGCGTGAACTTGACGCCGAAGGTGGCGCCGCCGCCCACCGCCGTGGAGGTGTCGTGCGCCGCCTGGCCGGCGCCGGAGGCGACGTCGTACTTCATCTGCGCCACCATGACGTTCGCGGTGACGCCGAGGCTGAGGCGATCGCTCACCCGGTAGGACGCGCCGGGCGTGAAGCGGCCCTGCATGTAGGAGGTGAGGGTCGGCCCGTAGTAGAGGTTCGTCGCGTAGTCGACGCCCATGCCGGCGACGCCGAACACGCCGAGGCCGGCGGAGATCCGGTCGGTCACCGGCTGGACGTAGGCGATGACCGGGATCGGCGAGGCGCCGCGGTCCGAGTCGAGGGACGCGCCGTCGTTCGCGACGAACATCGCGGGCATGCTCCCCGTCGCGCTGTAGCTGACCGACGGCTTGAAGTACGAGCCGCCGAGCTCGAAGCACCGCCCCAGGTCGGCGATGCCCGCCGGGTTGGTGAGGAGCGAGGCGCCGTCGAGCGTCGCGCCCACGCCCACGCCGCCCATGGCGTCCTGCACGGCGCCGAAGCCGATCATCCGCATGCCGTTCGTCGCGTGCGCCGCCGCCGGCGCGATCGTCGAGATCGCGGCGAGGAGCACGGTGAGCCTCTTCATCGTCATGGCCTCTTCCTCTCTCGTGGCACGCCGGGCGAGCCGGCGCGCGGTCCGTCGCCAGGCGGTTCGCTGCGTGGCGCAACTCTCGTCGCAGGCGGGCATTGCGCGCCGCGTGCCCGTTCGGGAGTCACGTCGAATCGCGGACTTGGCTCGAGCACGCGACTCTGCGTTTCAGGTGCGACGACACACCGCGTTTCACGGCGAAACGCGGTGTGTCAGGGTGTGCGACGAGGGAGAGTCCGATGGAACAGGCCCAGCACCCCACGAGCAACCGCGACGTCGCCTTCGCCGCCGTGAACGCCGCGTTCGGCTCGATCGGCCGCATCTGCATGGCGCTCGACGGACAGTTCCGGATCCGCCACGCCTCCGAGCGCGTGGAGTCGCTGCTCGGGCCGGGGGCCGCCGCGCGGATCACGGGTGCGCCGGTCGAGACGGTGCTCGGCAGCGAGCTGTTCGGGCCTGAGGGACCCCTCCGTCAGGCGCTCGTCGCGGGCGAGCGTCGCGAGGGGTGGCGCGCCTACCTCCAGTGCGAGCGCGGCCCGCGGCTGCTCTCGGTCACCGCCGCGCCCCTGCAGCACGACCCGCACGGCGTCTGCGATCCCTCCGCCGCCTACCTCGTCATCCTCCGTCCCGCCGACGACGAGTCGCCGGACGTCTGCGCGCCCGTCGCCGGCTTCGGCGTGATGTGCCGCTCGCAGGCCATGACGCGGGTGTTCCGCCTCATCGAGACGCTGCAGCACAGCGAGTCGACCGTGCTCGTCACCGGGGAGAGCGGGACGGGCAAGGAGGTGATGGCGCGCATCATCCACGCGCACTCGCCGCGCCGGAACGGCCCGTTCATCGCGGTGAACGCCGCGGCCCTCCCCGCCGAGCTGCTCGAGAGCGAGCTCTTCGGGCACGTGCGCGGCGCCTTCACCGGCGCGATCCGCGACCGGACCGGGCGGTTCGAGTCGGCCGAGGGCGGGACGCTCTTCCTCGACGAGATCGGCGACCTGCCGCTCGCCGTGCAGGTGAAGCTCCTGCGCGTCCTGCAGGAGCACACCTACGAGCGCGTCGGCGACGACAAGGTGCGCAGGACGAACGCCCGGATCATCGCCGCGACCCACCGCGATCTCCGCCGCGCCGTCGCCGCCGGCACCTTCCGCGAGGACCTCTACTACCGGCTGCGGGTGTTCCCGGTGGAGCTCCCGCCCCTGCGCGCGCGGCGCGAGGACATCGAGCCCATCGCGCGGGTCCTCCTCGGGCGCGTGGGCGCTCGGACGGCGCGGGCGCTGCACTTCTCGCCCGACGCGCTCCGCGCCCTCCTCTCCCACGACTGGCCCGGCAACGTGCGCGAGCTCGAGAACGCGCTCGAGTACGCCGCCACCGTGTGCAAGGGGCAGACGCTCCAGCCCGAGGACCTGCCGCCGGAGGTCGGCGCGGCCGCGGCGGCGCGCGCGGAGCCGCTCGTCGCGCCCGCGCCCGCCCTCGCCCCCTCCTCGACCCCGGCGGCCCTCCTCGCGATCGCCGGGCGCCGCGCCGTCCCGCACGACGAGCGCGCCACCCTGCAGGCGACGCTCGACGCCCACCGCTGGAACCGCGCGGACACCGCCAAGGCGCTCGGCCTCTCCCGCAGCACGCTGTGGCGGCGCATGCGGGCGCTCGGGCTGCTCGACCCCGCGGAGGCTTCCGGCGCGCTCGCCTGACGAGGTCCGCCGGCCTCGCGCTCAGGGCGCGCGCCGCCAGAGGCCGCCGTGGTGCGACACCCACGCGCCGGACCCGCACATGAGGCCCACGGGCATCTCGGCGCGCTCCCACGTTCGCCCGTCCCAGCGGAATCGATTCATGGGATCGTGGTTCCAGCGCGACGTCGGGACGGCCCAGACGTCGTCCGCGCCGGTCCCGAAGATGCAGCGCACCGGGTAGGTGGGGCCGGCGGTCCCCGCCCAGCGGCTGCCGTCCCAGCGGTAGGCGACCTCCCCGATCAACGCCCAGGCATCGTGCGGCGTCGCGCCCCACATCGCGCCGCGCTCCCAGGACGAATCGCGGGCCGTGAGCGCGCGGCACTCGGTCGCTCCGCGGAGCTCCTCGCTCCAGCCGCCGTCCGACCAGCGCCAGATGACCTGCTGCAGCACCGCCTCGTACGGCGGGTCGCCCTGGATCGGCGTGACCTCGAACCCCAGCGCGAACAGCAGCCCCGGGCGCGGCGTCCAGATCGCGTGCACCTCGCCCGGCGAGCCGCGGCCCGTCCACCGCTCGCCGTCCCAGTGGAAGACGCCCGCCTCGTTCGACGCCCAGGCGTCGGTCGCGCCGGTGCCGGTGAGCTTCTCCCGCAACGCGCGGTACCGCGGGTCCCAGGCCGAGGCCGCGCTCCGGTCGACACGGGTCGGCGTCCAGCGCACGCCGTCCCAATGGAGATAGCCGTCGCGGTGGGCGAGCCAGACGTCGCTCGCGCTCGAGCCGTACGTGGCCGTGTAGAGGAGCCCCACCTCCGAGGCGGGGAGCCGCGAGCCGGAGACGCGGACCCAGGTTGCCCCGTCCCAGCTCACGAGCTCCGCGCCGCCGTCCTCCGTCGGCGCGAGCACCCACGCCTCGTCGGCGGGCGCCAGGTTCCGGTCGATGACCCGCAGCTCGCCTCCGAGGTGAGCGCGAGGCGTCCAGCGCTCGCCATTCCAGTGGTAGAGCGCGCCGGACACGTCGTCCGTGCGCATGCCCCACACGTCGTGCGCCCCCGCCGCCCAGAGGACGCGGTCCGGCGCGTCCGCGACCTCGCTCCAGGCGCCGTCCGCGAGGTGGTGCTCGCCGACCCAGACGTCGCCGCGCGTCGCGACGAACACGGGGCCCGAGATCGACGCGTCCTGCGGCCACCACTCGGCCCCGTCGAACCTCCAGACGGTGGGCTCGGTCGAGCGGAACGGCTCCCGGGCCCGCGAACCGGCCTGCGGAGGAGACAGCGCGCTCGCCCACACGTCGTCCGGCGCCGAGCCCGAGATCGAGCCCAGCCCATCGGGCAGGCGGACGAGGCCTCCGCCCAGGCGCCACTCGGACCAGCTGCCGCCGCGACGCCGCACGACGGCGACCGCCCGCGTGTTCACGCCCGCCCGCAAGCCTTCCCACGGCAACGTGACGCCGAACACGTCGTCGATCCCCGCCGCCCAGACGCCGTACACGTCGCCGGCGTAGCCTTCCGGGCACGCGAACGTCTCCGCGACGGTGCCGTCGAACCGCTGGAAGCCGCAGCTCCACGTGCCGGTCCACGCCACCCCGTCCGAAGAGGAGATGGAACCCTGGGTGAACACCTCGCCGCGGGCCTGACGCGTCCAGCGCGTTCCGTCCCATCGGAGGAGCGTGAGCGGATCGGCCGTCCACGCCTCCGTCGCGCTCTTGCCCCACACGTCCCTCAGGTCGAAGCCGACGTACAGCGGGATCCCGCCCGGCTCGCGCGCGACGCCGAGCCACTCCGCGGACCACGCCGCGCCGTCCCAGTGGAGCATCCCGCCGAGCGTGGTCGTCGCCCACACGTCGCTCGGGCCGCTGCCCCACATGCTCCGGACGGGCGCGCCGCGCGGGAAGTTCCACCAGCACCAGCCCCCCGCGCACGGGCGGTCCGAGGTCGCGACGCCTGCCTCGACCGGCAGCAGCGACGCGGGGACCTCGACGTCCGGGGGGATCGGCCCGGAGGGTTGGCGCGGGTCCGGCGGCGGCCCGCTCGCGGGCGGTTCCCCTCCCGCCGGCGGTTCCGCGCTCGATCGGCCCGCTTCGCCACGCGAGAAGCAGCCGGCCGCCAGCACGGCCGCCACCACCACCACCCCCGTCGCGCGCATCGCCGGCCCCCGCTTTCACGCAGGGTACCCATTCACCATCCGTGCGCCCACGAGTCCGTGAGGGGCAGGCCCACCGTGGGGGGTGCGCCTCGTCCGACGCTCTCCGCCGAGGCCCGATCGCGGAGTCGCGGGGCGAGTGCCCGCCCGCGCCGCGCCCGGCCGGGCGGCGGCCTCGCCGCGCGCGCTC
This sequence comes from Anaeromyxobacter sp. SG66, assembly GCF_022690805.1. Lineage (NCBI taxonomy): Bacteria > Pseudomonadati > Myxococcota > Myxococcia > Myxococcales > Anaeromyxobacteraceae > Anaeromyxobacter > Anaeromyxobacter sp. SG66. Next base: position 25 of record NZ_JALCZC010000024.1, on the reverse strand, counting down.
GGCCGCGCTCAGCCCGCGCTGCCCC
>NZ_JALCZC010000238.1:0-820 GCF_022690805.1 Anaeromyxobacter sp. SG66 | reverse complement strand
GACCGCCGCCCCGCGCCCCCGCCCCCGCGACGCCCAAGCCTCCGCCCGCCTCCGCGCGAGGGAACGGCGCGGCCTTCCCGGACGTCTCGGACGAGCTCGAGGAGTCCGAGTTCTTCCTGCGAGAAGGGCTCCTCGGCGCCGCGCGCGAGGCGCTCCAGAACCTCCTCGCCCTGCACCCGCATCACCCGGCGATCGAGGCGCGGCTCGCCGAGGTGGAGCGGCGCGCCGCGAGCGAGGCGCCCGCGGCCACCCCTCCGCCCGGAGGGACGGCGCGGGAGACGCGACCGCTCGCGGTCTCCGGCGTCGACGAGAGCTTCGACATCGCGCGGGAGCTCGCGGACGAGCTCGGCGGCGAGGCGTCCCCGGCCGCGGACGACGAGGAGTTCCAGTACTCGGTCGAGGACGTCTTCGCGCAGTTCAAGAAGGGCGTCGAGCAGACCGTCCGCCCCGAGGACAGCGCCACCCACTACGACCTCGGCATCGCCTACAAGGAGATGGCGCTCCTCGACGACGCCGTCCACGAGTTCGAGGTGGCGCTCAAGGGCGCCGAGAAGCGGCGCGCGATCGACTGCCTCTCGATGATCGGCCTCTGCCGCATGGCGAAGGGGGAGCACGGCGAGGCGATCCGCGCCTTCCGCCGCGCGCTCGCGTCCGACGTGCTCACCAAGGAGGCCGCCAAGGCCGTCCAGTACGAGCTCGCTGCGGCGCACGAGGCCGTCGGGGAGTCGGAGGTGGGGCTCTGGTTCCTCCAGCGCGTGGCGAAGCTCGACCCGGCGTTCCGCGACGTCGCGGACCGGATCCGCGCGCTCGGCGGCGGCCC
>NZ_JALCZC010000237.1:0-849 GCF_022690805.1 Anaeromyxobacter sp. SG66 | reverse complement strand
CGCCTCCGGCGCCCGCGACCGCCGGCGGCGCCGCGCCCCGCGCCGCGAGCGGCGAGCGCCCCCGGCCGGACGCGCGCCGCGCCACCGACCTGCGCCCTCGCCCGCGGACGGAGGAGCCAGCAAAGAAAGACGGAGCGGCGCCGGCTCGCTCGCAGACCGCGTCGAAGCCGCCGCCGTGCGTCGAGGTGAAGCCTTGCTCGATCGACTGATCGCCGGGGCAGCGCCTGCCGTGCATCCAGCGCGTGCAGCCGCGCGCACGACGCTTCTCCGGGAACACGTCACCCTCTCGGCCCTCACCGCGACCGCTTACCCTCACCGTCCATGAAGAGAGCACGTCAGAAGACGTCGCGGCGCCCCGGCGGCGTCCCGCCCGACCGTCGTTCGCCCGCCAGGCCGCTCGTGGCGGCGCTCGGGCTCGCCCTGCTGGGCGTGGCCCTGGCTGCCCTCCTCGCGCGCCTGCACGCTCGCGCGCACGCGGGGTACTCCAGCTTCTGCGCCATCAACGACGTCGTGAACTGCGATCGCGTGGCGTTGAGCCGGTTCTCCGTGTTCCTCGGGCTGCCCGTCGCGGCCTGGGGCGTCCTGGGCTACGGCCTCGCCGCCGGGCTCGCCGCTCGGGCGCTCGTCCACGCGCGGCGCGGTCGCCCCCTCGCCCGGGGGCTCCTGTTCGGCGTGGCGGCGACCGCGGTCGCGGCGTCGATCGCGCTCGCGATCGTGAGCGAGGCCGCCATCGGCGCGTGGTGCCTGCTCTGCGTGGCCTCGTGGCTCACGGCCGTCGCGCTCCTCGCGGCGGCCTGGCGCGCCTGCCCGGCCGGCCCCGCCGCCGCGATCGCGGCCGACCTCGCCGCG
>NZ_JALCZC010000236.1:0-905 GCF_022690805.1 Anaeromyxobacter sp. SG66 | reverse complement strand
GCCACCGCCGGGACCGAGGAGAGGCTCCCCCCCGGCGCGGTCGCCCGGCCGAGCCAGAACCCGCCCGCGAGCGCGAGGAGAAGGGAGATACCGAGGAGGACGGCCAGGAGGCCTCCCCGCGAGGAACGGGGCGTGCGCGACGGCGGCGGATCGATCGACAGGCTGACCATGGGGACTCCGGAGGGGGAAGCAAAAGAGACGAACGCGCAGGAGTGGCGCTCTCTTCCGGGGTCCTGCGCGGCACCTGAGGGGTTCCCCGCTCGCCCCCCTCCCACGGGCTAGAAGAAGAAGCGATCGACGACCCCGCGACTCCACTCGATGACGGTCGGCCAGCCCACCACCGCGTCGAGCGCCTGCTCGGCGGCGTCGAGCGGCACCTTCTCCTCGACCACGCTCGCGCTGCAGGCGACGAGGCGGCACGCGCCCGCAGCACGCGCCTGGTGGAGGAGCGCCCCCGGCTCGTCGGGCTCGGCGTCGTGCGCGGCCACGACCGCCGGGACCGCCTGCCCGAACAGGTAGACGTCCACCCGATCCCCCATGGACGCGGCGGCGAGGGCGCAGGAGCCGGCGAGGCGGAGGGCGCCAGGGTCGGCGTGCGAGAGGAAGACGGCCACGCGGCGATCGGGCATCCGGCCACTCATACGCGGATCACGGGGGCTCTGCTATAAGACGCCCGCCATGTCCGAGGAGAAGAAGCCCGAATCTGGCCCGGTGGTGATCCGCAAGGGCCACGTGAAGCCTCCGCAGCCCGGCGAGAAGATCGAGGCGCCGCAGGAGGAGCGGCTCGCGCCAGCGCCACAGCGCGACGCGCGCCCGCTCTGGCAGCGCGTGGCCGAGGAGAAGTCCGGCGGCGGCCGCGGTGCGCCGTCCTCCGGCCCCGGCCCGCGCCGCGGACCGCCGCGCGG
>NZ_JALCZC010000235.1:0-906 GCF_022690805.1 Anaeromyxobacter sp. SG66 | reverse complement strand
CCGGCTGCGTCGCGGCCGCGCGCGGCGACCGCGCCGCCGCCGAGCTGGACCTGCGCGTGGTCGTGCGGGCCGAGGTCGCGGGCGACGTCCCCGCCGAGGACGAGGCGCCCGCGCGCTTCCGGCTCGGCCTCGCCGCGGTCGCCGACGGCCGAGCCGACGACGGCATCCCCCACCTCGAGCGGGCCCTCTCGCTCGCGCCCTCCGATCCGCGCGCCGAGGCGGCCTGGGCCGCCGTCGCGGGCGGGCACGCTCGAGCGGAGGTCTTCGGCGCGCCGGACCCGCTCGACGACGCCAGCGGCGCCACCGCCGAGGCGGGCGCTGAGGCGCTCGGTGACCCGGCCAGGTGGCTCGCCGACGTCGTGGACGCGCTCCCGCCGTTCGAGCTCGACCTCGCCGTCGCGACCGAGGCCGCCGTCCCGAGCCTGAGCCCGACGACGATTTCGCTCGAGACCGAGATCCCGAAGGCGACCGCTCCCGAGACGCCGGCAGGCGCCGGCTGGGAGGAGCTCGGGTTCCCGACCCCGACCCCGACCCCGACCCCGACCCCGACCCCGACCCCGATTCCGACCGCGACCGGGACCGGGACCGGGACCGGGACCGCCACCGCGACCGCGACCGCGACCCCGACCCCGAGCGCGACCGCGAGCGGGAACCCGACCCCGACCCCGACCTCGACCCCGACCTCGACCCCGATTCCGACTCCGACCGCGACGCCGACCCCGACCCCGACCCCGTTCGCGATGCCGACGCCGACGCCGGCGGCGACCGCGACGGAGGCGGCTCCCGGCACCGGCTGGGAGGATCTCGCGTTCGAGTCGGAAGCGCTCGAGCCGCGGCTGCCCGCCGCGAGCGAGGAACCCGAGCTTCCCGAGCTCGCGCACGACCTCGCGAGCGCGGCCGCGCTCG
>NZ_JALCZC010000234.1:0-1033 GCF_022690805.1 Anaeromyxobacter sp. SG66 | reverse complement strand
TCATGGGCAAGGAGAAGTTCGAGCGCAGCAAGCCGCACGTGAACGTGGGGACGATCGGTCACGTCGACCACGGCAAGACGACGCTGACGGCCGCCATCACGAAGTACTGCGCGACGAAGGGCCGGGCGCAGTTCATGGCGTACGATCAGATCGACAAGGCGCCGGAGGAGCGCGAGCGCGGCATCACGATCGCGACGGCGCACGTCGAGTACTCGACGGAGAAGCGGCACTACGCGCACGTGGACTGCCCGGGTCACGCGGACTACGTGAAGAACATGATCACCGGGGCGGCGCAGATGGACGGCGCGATCCTGGTGGTGTCGGCGGCGGATGGTCCGATGCCGCAGACCCGCGAGCACATCCTGCTCGCCCGTCAGGTGGGCGTGCCGTACATGGTCGTCTTCCTGAACAAGGTCGACATGGTGGACGACAAGGAGCTGCTCGACCTCGTGGAGCTCGAGGTCCGTGAGCTGCTCACGGAGTACGACTTCCCGGGCAACGAGATCCCGATCGTGAAGGGGTCGGCGCTCAAGGCGCTCGAGGGCGACAAGGGAGAGCTGGGCGAGCCGGCGATCCAGCAGCTGCTGGACGCGGTGGACAGCTACATCCCGACGCCGCAGCGCGCGACGGACAAGCCGTTCCTGATGCCGGTCGAGGACGTGTTCTCGATCTCGGGCCGCGGGACGGTGGCGACGGGCCGCGTGGAGCGCGGGATCGTCAAGGTGGGCGAGGAGATCGAGGTCGTCGGCCTGAAGCCGACGGTCAAGACGGTGGTGACGGGCGTGGAGATGTTCCGCAAGCTGCTCGACGAGGGGCAGGCGGGCGACAACATCGGCGCGCTGCTCCGCGGCCTGAAGCGCGAGGAGGTGGAGCGCGGTCAGGTGCTGGCGAAGCCGGGCTCGATCACGCCGCACACCAAGTTCAAGGCCGAGGTGTACGTCCTGACGAAGGAGGAGGGTGGGCGCCACACGCCGTTCTTCAACGGCTACCGCCCGCAGTTCTACTTCCGCACGACGGACGTCACGGGTTCGGT
>NZ_JALCZC010000233.1:0-1070 GCF_022690805.1 Anaeromyxobacter sp. SG66 | reverse complement strand
GGCGCTCGACGCGGCGCGGCTGTTCGAGGAGGCCGGGGCGCGCGGCGACGCGTCGCGCGCGTACCGCGCCGCGGTCCTCGCCCACCCCGGCTCCCCGCCTGCGCGCCTCGCGCTGGCGGACGCAGCGCTCGCCTCCGGCGACACGGGCGGCGCGGCCGAGCACCTCCGCGCGATCGATCCTTCGGCCGTGCCGGAGGCCGAGCGCACCGAGCACGCGCGCCGCCTCGCCCACGCGCTCGAGCGCGCCGGGCTCGCGGACGAGGCCGCGCGAACCTGGCGCGAGCTGCTCGCGAAGGAGCCCGGCGACTCCGAGGCGTTCGATCGCGCCGAGGCGCTCGCGGTCGAGGCGAAGGTGGGAAGGGCCACGAGGCCGGCCGCGGCCGCGAGCTCGAACCCGACCTCGAGCGCTACGCCGCCGTCCCCGACCGCGGGGGCGACGGCGGCGACCGCGACCTCGACCGCGAGTGCGAGCGCGGACCCCGACCCCTCCGATCCCGCCGCCCTCGGCCGTGCCCTCATGGCCGCGGGCGAGCTCGATCGGGCGCGGACCCTGCTCTTCGCGGCGTTCGAGGCGGACCCTGCCGACCTCACCCTCGCGCGCGATCTGTCGCGCGTCGCGGAGAAGCTCGGGCGCTTCGACGAGTACGTCGAGCTCGGCGAGGTGTGCGCGGACGCGATCGCCGCCTACGATCCGCTCGCCGCCTCGGCGCGCTACCGCCACTTCGCGGACGTGCTGCGCGGACGGCTCGGCTCGCCGGAGCGCGCCGCCGTGATGCTCGAGAAGGCCCTCGCCCTCGTCCCGGACGACGCCGACACCCGCCGCGCGCTGGTCGCGCTGCTCGACGGCCGTCCCGACTCCGCACCGCGCGCCCTCGAGGCCTGGCTCGAGATCGCCCGCTCGGAACCCTCCGACGAAGGCGCGCTTCGCCAGGTGGCCTCGCTCTCGAGCGCGGCCGCGCAGGCCGGCCCCGCGCCCGAGCGCGCGCGCCTCGGGGAGCGCGCGCGGCTCGCCGCGTCGCTCGCCGCGTTCGCCGCCGGAACCGGCGACGCGGCCCGCGACGCCACGCCTG
>NZ_JALCZC010000232.1:0-1183 GCF_022690805.1 Anaeromyxobacter sp. SG66 | reverse complement strand
TGACCTGCCCCCCGAAAACTGGACGGGTCGAAGCGTGAGTCCTCTACTGATCGTGGAGGACGGATGCGGAAGAGCAAGTTCACCGACGAGCAGATCATCAAGGTCCTGAAGGAGGTCGAGGCGGGCGCCAAGGTGCAGGACGTCGTGCGCCGCCTCGGCATCACGGAGACGACCTTCTACCGCTGGAAGGCGAAGTTCGGCGGCCTCGAGGTCAGCGAGGCGAAGCGGCTCCGGGCGCTCGAGGATGAGAACCGGAAGCTCAAGACGCTCGTCGCAGACCTCACCCTGGACAAGCAGGCCCTGCAGCACCTCCTCGGAAAAAAATGGTAGGGCCCGCCGCGCTCCGCCTCGGCGTGGAAGCGATCCGGGCGGAGTTCGCGATCACCAAGCGGCGGGCCTGCCGCGTCGTCGGGCTCGCGCCGGCGACCTACTACTACCGAGGGCGGCGCCCGGAACGCGTCGAACTCAGGGAGAAGCTCCGGGCGTTCGCCGCACAGCGACCGCGCTGGGGCTATCGGCGCCTCCACGTGCTGCTGAAGCGCGAGGGCCACGACGTGAACCACAAGCTCGTTTTCCGCCTGTACCGCTCGGAAGGCTTGGCAGTCAGGAAGAAGAAGCGCAAGCGCATCGCCGCGTCTGTGCGGGTACTCCCGCCGCCGCCGACGCGGCCGCGGCAGCAGTGGACGATGGACTTCACCCAGGACTCGCTCGCGAGCGGGCGCCAGTTCCGGACGCTGAACCTGGTCGACACCTTCACGCGGGAGTGCCTCGTCATCGAGGTCGACCACTCGCTCCCAGGAGCACGCGTCGCGCGCGTGCTCGAGCGCGTCGTCGAGCTCCACGGCAAGCCGGAGCTGATCCGCGTCGACAACGGCACCGAGTTCACGAGCCACGTCGTGGACGCCTGGTCCTATGCGCAGGGCATCAAGCTGGACTTCATCCGGCCGGGCAAGCCGACCGAGAACGGCTACATCGAGAGCTTCAACGGGAAGTTCAGGGACGAGTGCCTGAACGAGAACTGGTTCCTCAGCCTCGACGACGCTCGGAAGAAGATCGAGGCCTATCGGATCGACTACAACGAGGTGCGGCCGCACAGCTCGCTGGACAACCAGACGCCGAACGGCTTTGCTCGCAGTATCACCGGACTCACGAAGCTAGCCGTCTAGAGTCGGGGGGCAGGTCA
>NZ_JALCZC010000231.1:0-1186 GCF_022690805.1 Anaeromyxobacter sp. SG66 | reverse complement strand
TGCAGGTCGACTTCGGCGCGTTCGCGAGCGCCGGCGCGGCCGGGTTCCAGGCGCGGCGGCTCCTCGCGGCGGCGGGCGGCGGCGCGCTCGAGGACGACGCGGCCGCGCTGGAGCGCGCGCTGCGGGAGCGCGGGCTCGGGGCGGGCGCGCGCCAGCTCGTCACCGCCACGCTGGAGTCGGCGCTCCGCAAGGTGGAGGAGGCGGCCCGTCGCTGGGCGGAGCTGGAGGGGCGGGCGCGCACGCTGCGAGCCGGCCCACTCCCGGGGGGGCTCGCGCCGGTCTCGCGGGAGGAGGCGGCGCGTGTGGAGCTCGCGGTGCGCCGGCTCGCGGAGCGGCTGCGCGCGCGGCTCGTCCGGCGAGAGCGCTCGCGGAGGCGCGGCGCGCTCGCTGTGCGCAGGACGCTCAGGCGGAACCTGGCGCTCGGGGGAGTGCCGGCCCGGCTGGTGTTCCGCCACCGGCGGCGGGAGCGACCGGAGGTCGTGGTGCTGTGCGACGTGTCCGAGTCGGTCCGGCACGTCACCCGGCTCATGCTGCTCTTCCTCTACACGCTGCAGAGCCTCTTCACGCGGGTGCGGACGTTCGTGTTCGTCTCCGACCTCGCCGAGGTGACGGAGCGGCTGCGCGCGGAGCGGGACCCGACCCGCGCGGGGCAGCTCGCCGTCGCGGCGCGCGCGGTGAGCCTCTCCGCGAACTCCAACTACGGCCGCGCGCTCAAGGCCTTTCACGACGACTTCCGGGGGGCGGTCACCCGGCGCACCACCGTGATCGTCATCGGCGACGGGCGGAACAACTACAACGCGCCGGAGGCGTGGGTCCTCGACGAGCTCCGGCGGCGCGCGCGCCGCCTGCTCTGGATCTGCCCGGAGCCGCGCATGGCGTGGGGCATGGGCGACAGCGAGATGCCCCTCTATGCCCCGCGCTGCACGCGGGTGGCCACCCTGAGCTCGCTCGAGGAGCTCGAGGGGATCGCCGACGCGCTCGTGCCCGGGGGCGGCGGGTGAGCGCGCGCGGCGGCGTGCCGGGGTCGCGCGAGGCGCGCGCGCGCGAGCGGCGCTGGCTGGCCCTCGCGGTCGCCGTCTCCGCGATTCTCCACGCCGCCCTCCTCGCTGCGATGCGGGCCGGGCCGCTCGCGCCGCCGCCGGAGGAGCCCCTCACGGTCTCGCTCGTGGAGATCGAGCCCGGCGCG
>NZ_JALCZC010000230.1:0-1318 GCF_022690805.1 Anaeromyxobacter sp. SG66 | reverse complement strand
CCTGAAGTATCCCCACGATCGCGCGACAAATGGCGAGTGAGATCGATCGTCTGCGATACGAGGCAGTTTGAAAGTTGAAGCGCGCAAGCGCCTCTGATCCTCTGAGTCTGCCAGGACGAAGAGGGGAGACGAATGCGCGCCGAAGAGATCTTACAGCGACGATTCGAGCACGAGCTAGGGTCGATTCACCTCTCGCGGGTGCGGCTGGTGTTCGCCGCTGTCTACACGCTGCTGAGGTCGGGGAAGTTGTCCCTGACGAGCTTGGGCCGCGCGATCGCCGGGGCCACCACCCACAGGCACGGCATCAAGCGTATCGACCGGCTCCTCGGAAACCGGCACATCCATCGTGAGCGCGTCGACTTCTATCGAGCGCTCGCGCGCGGCCTGGTGCAGCCGGGATCGCGTCCGCTCGTGATCGTCGACTGGACAGCCGTGACGACGCAGCTGTGGGCGCTCGTCGCGGCGGTTCCGTACCAAGGCCGAGCGCTCATCATCTACGCCGAGACGCATGGCATCAACAGCTACATGAAACCCTACGTGAACAAGACGTTTCTGGATAACGTGAAGGCAGTTCTCCCGGTGTGTATGCCCATCATTGTGACCGACGCGGGGTTCCGTACGCCGTGGATGAAGCTCGTCCTGTCGTACGGCTGGGACTACATCTCACGGGTTCGCGGCTTGAACCTGATCCGATCCGCTCGAGATGAAGCGTGGTGCGACATCGAGCGCCTCTGGAAGATGACCGGCGCTACGGCGTCCGAGCTCGGCTCGTACGAAATCGGCCGCAAGACTCACTTCCGGACGCGCGTCGTTGGGATCCGTAAGAAGCCGAAGTATCAGCGACGCCCGGCGAAGCGCGACTTCGGCCCCAAGAGACAGAAGCGAGCGGCTCGAGAGCCGTGGATCTTGGCGACGTCCTTGAGCGCGCGGCCGGCGAAGGTCGTCGCGATGTACTCACTCCGCATGCAGATCGAGGAAACGTTCCGCGACGCGAAGAGCCACCGCTTCGGGATTTCACTCAGTTACGCCAGAACGCAATCCAGTTCGCGCGCCGACGTTCTTCTGCTGCTTGCCGCCTTCGCTCACGTGCTCTACGTGCTGCTCGGCCTGGCGGCAGAGGCGGCGGACCTTCAGAGGCGGTATCAGGCGAACACGATTAGGAGACGACGGGTCCTCTCGTTGGCGATGCTGGGCAGACTTGTGCTCGCGGACCACGCGCCGGACCTCCTCGAAGGCGCCCTGGCGGAAGAACCATGGGACTCACTCCGAGAGCGTATCGCTGCCGCTCAGGTGTGCTGATTTGAGGGGATCCGTCAGG
>NZ_JALCZC010000023.1:0-58117 GCF_022690805.1 Anaeromyxobacter sp. SG66 | reverse complement strand
CGGCGCGGCGGCGCCCTCCCCGAAGAGCATCTCGAGGTTCTCGCCGCCCGCGGCGGGCGGATGGGCCGGGGGCGCCTCCGGCGCGGCAGGCGCCGGCGCGCCGAACGGATCGGCCGCGGCGGGCGAGGCCGCGCCGAAGGGCGAGGCCCCCGGCGCGGGGGCGAACGGATCGGTGTCGTCGAGCGAGGGAGGCGGCGGGGCGGCGGGCCGCCCGGCGCCGAGCTCGACCTCGCCGAACCCGAGCGCGCCGCCGTCGGGCGTCGCCTCCACCGCGTCCGCGGTGGCGTCGGGGACGTCGGCTCCGAACGGATCGGCGCCGGGCGTCGAAGGCGGCGCGAGTGGATCGTTTTGCCGCGGCGCGGCGGGGATCGGCGGCGGGAGCGGGACGCTGTCCGGTGCAGGCAGCGCCGGGGGCGGGAGCGGCACCCCTGCCGCCACGGAGCGCGGTGCCGGGAGCGGGACCCCGGCGCTCGGGGGGGGCGGGAGCGGGACGCCCGCGGAGGCGGGCGGCGCGAGCGGGACGGCGCCCTCGGTCTTCCCGGGGAGCGGCACCGGCTCGTCCCCCGCCCGCCGGCCCGCGCCGTCCGCGTCGGCGGGGCGGACCGGGAACGTCTCGCGGCACTTCGGGCACCGGACGTTCAGGCCGGACGCGGGGATACGCCGGTCGTCGATGTTGTAGGCGGCGTGGCAGTGGGGGCAGCCGACCCTCATGTCGCGTTCCTCCGGTGCAGGACGTCTCCGGCGGGCAGGCGAGAGAGCCCTCGGGGTCACGGAAGGTAGCACCCGGTCCGCGGCCCCTTCAAGGAAGCAGGCCCGTGATAAACGGAGGGAATGTCGGAGCTGTCGGACGCCGTGCGCGCGCGGCTCAAGGCGTGGACGTACGAGCTCGGCGGCCCCGGCACCCGCGCCCGGCTCGACAAGATCACCGCGCCCGCCAACGAGTTCGGGGTCGATCCCTACGGCTTCGACCTCGACTTCGCCGTCGCAGCGGTCGCCCCGCTCACCTGGCTCTACCGCAAGTACTTCCGGGTGGAGCTCCACGGCGTCGACAACGTCCCGGCGGAGGGGCGCGTCCTCCTCGTGTCGAACCACTCGGGCCAGCTCCCGTTCGACGCGGCGATGATCGAGGTCGCGCTCCTCGTCGAGAAGGACCCGCCGCGCGTCGTGCGCGCGCTCGTCGAGCGGTGGGTGCCGACCCTCCCGTTCGTCTCGACCTTCATGGCGCGCTGCGGGCAGATCGTCGGCACGCCCGAGAACTGCCGGAGGCTCCTCGCCGCGGACGAGGCGATCCTCGTCTTCCCCGAGGGGGTGCGCGGCCTCAACAAGCCGTTCAGGGAGCGCTACCAGCTCCGCCGCTTCGGCCCGGGGTTCATGCGGCTCGCGCTCGAGTCGGGCGCCCCCATCGTGCCGGTCGGCGTGGTCGGCGCGGAGGAGCAGGCGCCGGCGCTGCTCGACCTGAAGCCGCTCGCGCGCCTCCTCTCCTTCCCCGCCTTTCCCATCACCCCCACCCTCCTCCCCTTCCCCCTCCCCGCGCGCTACCACCTCCACTTCGGCGAGCCGCTCCGCTTCACGGGCTCGCCGGACGAGGACGACGCCGAGCTCGAGCGCAAGGTGGCGGAGGTGCAGGCGGCGGTGGCCGCGCTGCTCGAGCGCGGCCTCGCCGAGCGCAAGCACGTGTTCTGGTAGGAGCCCCCGTGGCGCCCCGCACCGAGCCCATCACCTTCCCCGGCATGCCGCGCACGGTCCTCGTGACCGGGATCTCCGGAAACCTCGGCCGCGCGCTGGCGAAGCTCCTGCACACCGAGACGCGCGTCGTGGGCCTCGACCGGCGCCCGTTCGCGGGGAAGCCCAAGGACCTCGCCCACCACCAGCTCGACATCCGCAAGGCGCGGGTCGAGGAGGTGTTCCGGCGCCACCGGCCCGAGGCGCTCATCCACCTCGGGATCATGCACGACCCCCGCGAGCTGCGGAGCGAGACCCACTCGTTCAACGTCCTCGGCACGCACAAGATCCTGGATCTTTGCGCCCGCCACGGCGTGAAGAAGGCCGTGGTGCTCTCCTCGGCGAACGTCTACGGGCCGCGCCCCGACAACTCGAACTTCCTCCCCGAGGAGACGCCGCTCATGGCGGGGGAGCGCTTCAGCGAGATGCGCGATCTCGTCGAGCTCGACATGTACGCGCAGTCGTTCATGTGGAAGCACCCCGAGCTCGAGACCGTCCTCCTGCGCCCGGTGAACATCGTCGGGCCGACGGTGCGCAACGCGCCGTCGAACTACCTCCGCCTCGCGCGGCCCGTCACGGTCCTCGGCTTCGATCCGATGGTGCAGATCATCCACGAGCAGGACGTGTGCCGCGCGCTCGCGCTCGCGCTCCGGCCCGGCCTGCGCGGCGTCTTCAACGTGACCGGGCCCGGACAGCTCCCGCTCTCCGCGATCCTGCACCAGCTCGGCCGTCACCCCATCCCGGTGCCGCACCTCGTGGTCCGGTCGCTGCTCCGGCGCGCGTTCGAGGCGCGGCTCACGAGCTTCCCGCCGGAGGAGGTGGATCACATCCAGTACCTCTGCGTCGTGGACGGCTCCCGCTTCGTGCGGGAGGCCGGCTGGAGCCCCTCGGCGTCCCTCAGGGATACCATCCGCAGCGTCGTGGCGTAGGCGGATCGCGCTCTGCTATGGGTCACGGCATGCGCACCCTCTCGTCGACCCTGCTGCTCGCCGGCGCGCTCTTCGCGTCGCGTGCCCTCGCGCAGGAGCCCGCCTTCCAGCCCCAGGGCGAGGTCCGCTTCTACTCGACCGGCGGCATGGGCAGCGGGGCCTCGTTCGACGACACCCGCATCGTCGGACCGGACGTGAACCTGACGCGCCGGGAGGACGGCAGCTGGGCGGGCGACATCGCCGGACAGGACGTGAACCTCGTGGGCGGCGAGTCGCGGCTCTCCGGTCCCCAGGTGAACCTCACCTTCAAGCAGAAGAGCGGCAAGACGGACGTCGAGGGGCTGTTCTACGGGCAGCGCGTGCGGATCTCCATCGACCCGAAGAAGCTCAAGGGACGGTACGGGAGCTGCTCGTTCGATCTCTCGCGCGGGCGCGGACCGCCGGTCTACCGCGGCGACGTGGGCTGCCTGCACGAGGGCCAGCGGCTGCCCTCCGCCGGAAAGGCGGGCGTCGAGCTCATCGGCGAGGCGGCGGGCGAGAAGCCGCCTGCCGTCCAGCTCGGCCTCGCGCTCGTCGCGACCCTGCCGCGCTGACGGGCCGCGACGGGCGCGCGCCGGCGGGCTTCCTCGCGGTGCGCGCGGGTGGCGCCGCGCCACGCATCCGGACAGAATGACCCGGATGTCCGATCGTCTCTGCCGCGGCCTCTTCCCCGAGCACGGCCTACGCGCGGTGTTCGTCCGCGTGGGCGACACCGCCCGGATGGCCCGCATGCTCCACGGCCTCTACCCGACGAGCGCCCACCTGTTCGCGCAGGCGCTCACCGGCGGGGCCCTGCTCGGCGCGCTGCAGAAGGAGAAGGGGCGCGTGAACCTGCAGCTCGAGTGCGACGGTCCGCTCTCGGGCCTGTTCGTGGACGCCGATCACGACGGGAACGTGCGCGGCTACGTCCGGCGACCCGCCGTGAACTTCCCGGGCGATCCGGCGCGCGGCGCGCGCGCGGCGCTCGGGGGCTCGGGCTTCCTCTCGGTCCTGCGGCAGCTCGGCGACGGCCAGCACTACCGCAGCGCCGTCGAGCTGGTCACCTTCGACCTGCCGGAGGACCTGCGCCGCTGGTTCGCGGCGAGCGAGCAGGTTGAGACCGCCCTCGACGTCGCCGTCGTACCGCGCGAGGGCGAGCCGCTCGGCGAGGTCGCCGGGGTGCTCCTGCAGCGCCTGCCGGACGGCGACGACGCGGCGATCGAGGCGGCGCGCGCCCGACTCCTCGGAGGCGCGCTCCCGGCGGCCCTCTCCCGCGGCGCCCCAGCCCAGGACATCCTCAGGGAGGTGGGCGGCCAGGGTTTCGAGCTGCTCGCCGACGGCGAGGTGGCGTACCGGTGCGGCTGCAGCGACGCCCGGGCGCGCTCGGCGGTCTCCGCGCTCGGTCGCGAGGGCGTCCTCGAGGTGCTCGCCACCGAGAAGCAGGCCGTGATCACCTGCGAGTTCTGCCGCTCGCGGTACGTCGTGGACGAGGCGGCGCTCCGTGACATCGCGCGCCGGCTGGGGGAGCGCGAGGCGAGCGGGTGAGCACGGCTGTGGTAGATTCTGCTCCCCTGCCGGGCCGGACGAACGGCCCCCTCTCCCGGAGGACCGCCATCCCGACCTCGAAGAAGAGGAAGACCGCCGCCCCCGCGAAGCGCCGCTCCGCGAAGCCCGCCCGCGCCGCCGGAAAGCCCCGCCGCGGCGCGGTGGCGCGCAAGGCGAAGCGCAGCGCCCCGATCGTCGACCACCCGCTCGGCATGGGGGTCGCCGACGGCTTCGCCATGGACCGCCTCGCCGCGCCGGCGCGCATGAAGCGCGCGCCCAAGAAGGCGGTGCGCGAGATCGGCTGGGCCGCCTTCGGCGAGGTCGCGCGGAGCCTCGCGCAGCGGATCGCCGCGCGGTACGAGCCGGACGTGGTCGTCGGCGTCGCCAAGGGCGGCGTGTTCGTGGGCGGAGCGCTCGCCGCCGCGCTGGGCGTGGACTTCTACCCGGTGCGCATCGAGAAGCGCCGGCGCGACGCCGCGCCGCTGCCGGAGCCCGTGGTCGAGCTGCCCGATCTCTCGCGCAAGAAGGTCCTCGTCGTGGACGACGTCGCGGCGAGCGGCGCCACGCTCGCGAAGGCGCGCGCGGTGACCCGCAAGGCGGGCGCGCGCGAGGTGCGCACCGCCGTGCTCGTCGTCCGGCCCGACGGGGCGCGGCCCGACTTCTCCTTCCTCGAGACGGACGAGCTCGTCCTGTTCGGCTGGGACTACCAGCTCGACGGCGGCGAGGCGGGCGGCGTCGATCCGGGCGAGGTCGGGGTTTGACGGCGCCCCCCGCGCGCACGGAGCCTGCCGCGACGCACGCTGCCTGCCTGCGCCGGGCGCCATGAGGCGGAGGTTCGGGGGGGCCTGCGGGCCGTCCCGGGGGAGCACATGAAGCGCGTCGTCGTCGGCACCGCCGGACACATCGATCACGGCAAGAGCTCGCTCGTGCGCGCACTCACCGGGATCGATCCGGACCGGCTGCGCGAGGAGAAGCGGCGCGGCATCACCATCGAGCTCGGGTTCGCGCACCTCGCGCTGCCCGACGGCACCGTGGCCGGCGTCGTCGACGTCCCCGGCCACGAGCGGTTCGTCCGGGCGATGGCGGCCGGCGCGGGCGGGATCGACCTCGTCGTGCTGGTCGTCGCCGCGGACGAGGGCGTCATGCCCCAGACCCGCGAGCACCTCGACATCTGCCGCCTCCTGGGCGTGCCGCGCGGGCTCGTGGCGGTGACGAAGTCGGATCTCCTGCCCGGGCTGGGCGCCGACTGGTTGCCGCTCCTCGAGCAGGACATCCGCGAGGCGACGAAGGGGACGTTCCTGGAGGGCGCCGCGGTGCTGCCGGTGTCCTCCGCCACGGGCGAGGGGCTGGACGAGCTCCGCGCCGAGATCGCCCGGCTCGCGGGCGAGGTGACGGAGCGGCCGGCGGACGGGCCGGTGTTCCTGCCCATCGACCGCGCCTTCTCCATGAAGGGGTTCGGGACGGTGGTCACCGGGACGCTGCTCTCGGGGCAGATCGCCGAGGGTGACGAGGCGGCGCTCCTGCCGTCGCCGCCGGGGGCGCCGCCCCTCCGCGTCCGGAGCGTGCAGGTGCACGGCAAGGCCGCCCCGCGCGCGCTCGCCGGCCAGCGCACGGCGGTGAACCTCCCCGGCATCGAGCCCACCGCGGTCGCGCGGGGCCAGGCGCTCGTGCACGCCGGCGTCGTGCCGCCGTCCTCGATCCTCGACGCCGAGGTGACGCTCCTCGCCGCCGCGCCGCGCCCGCTCAAGCACCGCGCGAAGCTCCTCCTCCACGTGGGCACCGCGCAGGTGCCGGCCGCCGTCGCGCTCCTCGATCGCGCCGAGCTCCGCCCCGGCGAGACCGCCTTCGCGCAGCTCCGCCTCGGGGCGCCGGTCGCGGCGCTCCCGGGCCAGCGCTTCATCCTGCGCGGCTTCGCGGTGCTCGAGGGGCGCGGCAAGACCGTCGGCGGCGGGCGCGTCCTCGCCGTGGCCGCCCCGCGGCGCCGCCGCGGGCGTCCCGAGGCGACGCGGCAGCTCGAGGTGCTCGCCCGCGGCGACCCCGACGCGCGCGTCGCGGCCGTGCTCGAGCTGGCCGGGCCGGCGGGGCTCGACCTGCCCGGCCTCGTGGGGCGGACCGCGCTCGCGCCCAGGGCGGCGCAGGGCGCGCTCGACCGCCTCGGCGCGAAGGGCGGCGCCGTGCTGTTCGATCGCGAGCGCCGCGCCTACGTGGGGGGCCCGGTCGCCCAGGAGCTCGCGCGGCGCCTCCTCGCCGCGGTCGACGCGTTCCACGCCGCGCACCCGCTCGCGGCGGGCATCGGCCGCGAGGAGCTGCGGGGGAGCCTGCCCCCCATCACCGATCCCCGCCTGTTCCAGCGGCTCCTCGCCCAGCTCGCGGAGAGGGGCGAGCTCGTCGTCCAGGGCGACCAGGTGCGCCGGAAGGGCCACGCCGCCGCCTCCGGCGCCGACGCGGGGGCGCTGAAGGAGAAGGTCGCGCAGGCGCTCGCCCAGGGTGGGCTCACGCCGGCCTGGCTCGCGGAGCTGCCGCTGCTCGTGGGAGGCGCGCCGGCCGACGTGCAGGCGGTGCTGAAGCTCCTCCTCGCCGAGGGGCGCGTCGTCCGCGCGAGCGCGGAGCTCTGGTTCGACGCGGGCGCGGTCGGGGCGCTCCGGGAGCGGCTCGTCGCCTTCCTGCGCGAGCGGCGCGAGATCTCGACCCAGGAGTTCAAGGACCTCGTCGGCGCCACCCGCAAGCACGTCATCCCGCTCGCCGAGTACTTCGATCGCGAGAAGGTCACCCTGCGCGTCGGCGAGAAGCGCGTGCTGCGCGGGGAGGGGCGCGCATGAGCGAGGCGCCGCTCGAGGCCGTCGGCACGGTCGTCATCCGCGGGGGACGGATCCTGTACGCGAGCCCGCTCGTGGCGGCGCTCGTGGAGAGCACGAGCGCCGCGCTCGTCGGCGCGAAGGCGTTCGAGCTCCTCGCCCCGGAGGACCGGTCGCGCACGGCGGACCGGTACGCGCGGCTGCTCCGCGGCGAGCCGACGCCGGCCGAGTACGAGGTCGCCCTCGCGCTGCCCGGCGGCGGGCGCCGGGCGGTGGAGCTCAGGATGGACGTCGACGGCCGGGACGTGCTGGTGCGCGTCCGGGACGTCTCCGCGCGCGCCGACCGCCGCCCCCGCCTCGAGGCGCTCGCGGCGCTCGGCGCGGCCATCCAGCGCGAGCGGAACGAGGCGGGGGTGTTCGAGCGCGTCCGCGACGGGCTGCGCGCCATCGGGCTCACCTCGCTCCTCATGCGCCCCGAGTCGGACGGCGTCCGCCTGGAGTGGGCCGCGCCGGCGCCCGCGATCGAGGCCGAGTTCGTGGAGAAGGCGGGGCCCCTCGTCGGCCGCGTTGGCGCGTGGGGATCGTTCTCCCGCGCCGTGTGGGCGGACGGGGTGGCGTTCTCCGACGACTGGGGGTCGGAGGTCGCGGCGTTCGTGGGTGACCCGCGGGCCGAGGTCGCCCACGCGAGCGCGGTCGCGCTCCGCCTCACCCGCGCCATCGCGGTCCGCCTCGACGAGCGGACCGCCATCCGGAACTACCTCGTCATCGTCGGCGACTGGCTCGACCGCGGCGACGTCGCGGCGGTGCGGCTCTTCGGGGCGCAGGTGGCCGCCGCGCTCGACGCGGCGCGCATCATCGCCGACCTCTCGCGCCGCAACGCCGAGCTCGCGGCGCTGAACCGGCTGGGCGCCATCGCCGGCGACGCGGCGGATCTGCCGAGCTTCTTCGCGCGCTCCGCCGAGCTGGTGCGGGCCGCCACGGGCTGCGACGCGCTCGGCGTCTACGTGCTCGAGGACCGCGAGGGCGAGCTCGCCTGCCGCTTCCACGACGGGGTCGAGAACGCGCCGGCGGACACCGCCCGCCTCCCGCTCACCTCGCCGCTCGGGGACGTCGTGCGCGACCGCACCGCGCGGGTGGTGGAGGCCCGCGCCGACGATCCGGGCGGCGCGCTGGTGGCGCGCCTCGGCTTCGCGGCCAGCGCCTGGGTTCCGCTCGTGGCGCGCTCGCGCGTGGTCGGCGTCATGACCGCCGGGTACCGCTCCGGCCCGGAGCGGGCGCACTCGCGGCTCGACGTGCTCGCCGCGGCGGCCGCCCACTTCGCCGGCGCGATCGAGTCCCACGGCCTGCTCGGTGACCTGCGCCGGCGCGTCGGCGAGCTCACCCTCCTCAACGACCTCGCGCTCGCCTCGGCGCAGCTCGACCCGGTGCTGCTGCTCGACGCCGCGCTCCGCCGCGTGTGCGGCACGCTCGACGCGGGCGGGGCCGCGTTCCTGCGCGACGGCGACCGGCTCCTGCTCGTCTCCGGCGTGGGCCTCGCGCCCGAGGCGGCGCGCGCGGTCGCCCAGCTCCAGGTCGGCGAGGGCGCCCCCGGCCTCGCGGTGGCGCGCCTCGGCCCCGTGGACGGGCGCGACCCGGCCAGCGGCGGCGACGCCTGGGAGGCGTTCCGCGCCGCGCGCGGCGACGGGCCGCTCGTGGCCGTGCCGCTGCTCGCGAAGGCCCACGCGCTCGGGGCGCTCCTCGTGACCCGACCCGTCAACGGGCGCGAGCTCGAGCCGGGCGACGTCGGCCTCCTCTCCGCCATCGGCGTGCAGCTGGGCGTCGCCGTCGAGAACGCGCGCCTCTTCGCGGACGTGCGGCGCCGCCTCTCCGACCTCGAGGCCGTCCACGCGCTCGCGCTGCGGATCTTCGGGAACGCGCCGGGGGACGTGCGGGCGCTGCTCGAGGACGGCTGCCGCGAGGTCGCCCGCGCCCTCTCCGCCCGCGGCGCGGCGGTGCTGCTCGTGGACGACGGAGGGCGCGCCCTGCGGGGCGTGGCCGCGTTCGGGGCGCCGCTGGATCCGGCGAAGATGCGGATCTCGCTCGAGGAGGACGGGATCGCCGCGGAGGCGTTCCGGCGCCGCGCGCCGGCGTGGAGCGCCGACGTGAAGGGCGATCCGCGCACGAGCATCCACGCCGCGCCCGGCATGCCGTCCCTCGCGATGCTCGCCGTCCCGCTGACCTCCCGTGAAGCGACCCGCGGGGTGCTCTTCATCGCCGACGACGCCGGCCGCAGCTTCGGCGATCCGGAGCTCGCGCTCGCGAACGCGCTCGCCGGCGAGCTCGCCGTCGGGCTCGAGAACGCCGAGCTCTACGCCGAGGCGCGCGCGCGCGTCGAGGAGCTCTCGCTCCTCAACGAGATGGGCAGGACCGTGGCGGCCTCGCTCGATCTCGACCAGGTGCTGCGGGACGGCGTGGAGGCGGGCCGCCGCCTGCTCGACGCGAGCCGCGGTGCGGTGGTGCTCTACGATCCGGTCGCGAGCGAGCTGCACCTCGCGGCGGGGACGGGGCTCGAGGAGGAGGATCCCGCCCTCTTGCCCCAGGCGCTGCGCGACGGGGGCGTCTCCTTCCGCGTGATCCGCGAGCGGCGGGCCATCGTGGTGGACGACGCCCGAAACCACCTCGAGGTGAACGCCGAGCTCCGGGACCGGCTCTCGCCGCGCGCCATGCTCTTCGCGCCGCTGCTCCTGCGCGGCGAGCCGCTCGGCGTGCTCGTCATCGAGGAGTCCCGCCGCCCCCGGCGCTTCACGGAGGCGGACGTCCAGCGGGTCACCGCGGTGGCGAACCAGCTCGCGGTGGCGATCGAGAACGCCCGCCTGTACCAGGCCGCGCGCGACCGCCTCGCCGAGCTCTCCGCGGTCATCGACGTCGCCCGGGTGGTCTCGTCCTCGCTCGAGCTCGAGGAGGTGCTCGGCGCCGGCGCGGAGCAGCTCATGCGCACCCTCGAGGTCCCGGCGTGCACGATCCTCCTCGGCGACGTGCGCGGGCAGGCGCTGCGACGCGCGGCGTTCCGGGGCGCGCCGGTCGGCGCGGACCGCCTCTCGCTCGAGGAGCCCTCCATGGCGCGGGCCGCCCTCGAGGCGCACGCGCCGCTCGCCGGGCGCGCCGACACGGGCGCGGCGGTGCTCGCCGTCCCGCTGCACGTCCGCGACCAGCCGGTCGGCGTCGCGCTCGTCGAGGGCGCGGACGCGGAGCGCACCTTCACCCCCGGCGAGCTCTCCCGCGCCATGGCCATCGCGAGCCAGCTCGCCGTCGCCGTGGACAACGCGCGGCTCTACTCCGAGACCCGCCGCCGCGCCGAGGAGCTCGCGCTGCTCCACGACGTCGGCCGCTCCCTCGCCACCCTCGACATCGAGCAGGTGCTCGGCGAGGGCGTGAAGAACCTCGCGCGCATCGTCGACTGCACCGCCGCGTTCCTCGCGCTCGGGCCCGGCGACGGGGGCAGCCCCGAGATCCGGGCCGTGGCGGGGCCGCTGCGGGGCCTGCTCGGGCGCCGGCTCCCGCCGGGCTCGACGCCCATCGAGAGCCCCGTCCTCGAGCGGGGCGAGGCCGTCGCGATCGAGGACGTGGAGCAGGATCCTCGCGTCTCCCCCGAGGCCCGGGCGCTGACCGGGGCCCGCGCCCTGCTCGTGCTCCCGCTCCTCGTCCGCGAGCGCACCATCGGCGCGGCCGTCATCATCGAGACCCGCGCGCCGCGCCGCTTCACGTCCGCGGAGATCCAGCGCGCCGCCGCCATCTCGAACCAGCTCGCCGTCGCCGCGGAGAACGCCCGCCTCTACGAGGACCTCCGCAAGAGCTACGCGGAGCTCGCCCGGGCGCAGCGGCAGCTCATCCAGCAGGAGCGGCTCGCCGCGCTCGGCGAGCTCTCCGCGGTCGTCGCCCACGAGGTGCGCAACCCCCTCGGCGTGATCTTCAACTCGCTCGGCTCGCTGCGCCGGCTCATCCGCCCCGCCGGCGACGCGAAGCTGCTCCTCGACATCGTGGGCGAGGAGGCGGACCGCCTGAACCGGATCGTCGGCGACCTGCTCGACTTCGCGCGCCCCTCCGAGCCGCAGCTCCGCCCCGAGCGGCTCGAGCGCGTCGTCGACGAGGCGATCCAGACCGCGCTCGCCCAGAACCCGCAGGGCGTGGAGGTCCACCGGGAGGTGGACCCCGACCTGCCGGCCGTCCCGATGGACGCGCGCCTCGTGCGCCAGGCGGTCATCAACATCGCCGTGAACGCGCTCCAGGCGATGCCCCGCGGCGGCCGGCTCACCGTCCGGCTGCGGCGCGAGGACGGCGCCGCCGCCCTCGACCTCGAGGACACCGGCCCCGGCATCCCCGAGGAGGTCCGGCACCGGATCTTCGAGCCCTTCTTCACGACCAAGGCGAGCGGGACCGGGCTCGGGCTCGCGGTGGTGAAGCGGATCGTCGACGGCCACGGCGGCGAGCTCACCGTGCAGAGCCGCCCGGGCGGCACCGGCACGGCGTTCCGCCTCCGGCTGCCCTTGCGCCCGTCCCCCACCGAGAAGGAAGCCGCCCATGGTTGAGCTCCCCCCCGGCGTCGCCGGCTCCGAGGACGGCGGGGACCTCGCGCGCCGCGCGGCCGCGAGCGTTCCCCCCCGGGGCAAGGTCCTCGTCGTCGACGACCAGAAGAACATGCGCGCCACGACCGCCATCGTGCTGCGCCAGGCCGGACACGTGGTGGAGGAGGCGGAGGACGGCGCGGCGGCGGTGCAGCGCCTCCAGCAGGAGACCTTCGACGTCGTCCTCACCGACCTGCGGATGCCGAGCGTCGACGGGATGGAGGTCCTGCGCGCGGCGCAGCGGCTCGCGCCCGAGACCCAGGTCATCGTGATGACCGCCTACGGCACGATCGAGTCGGCGGTCGACGCGATCCGGGAGGGCGCCTACGACTTCCTCGCGAAGCCGTTCAAGGAGGACGAGCTCCTCCTGCGCGTCTCGAAGGCGCTCGAGAAGCGCCGCCTGCTCGGCGAGGTGAGCCTCTTCGCGGGGGAGTTCCGCAAGCGCTACGGCCTCGAGCACGTCATCGGCCGCTCCGCCGCCATGCGCGAGGTGCTCGACCGCGTGGTGCGCGTGGCGCCCACCGACGCCACGGTCCTCGTCACCGGCGAGTCGGGCACCGGCAAGGAGCTCGTCGCCCGCGCGATCCATGTCGCGAGCCGCCGCGGCGACAAGCCGTTCGTGCCGGTGAACTGCGCCGCCATCACCGAGACGCTCCTCGAGTCGGAGCTCTTCGGCCATGCGAAGGGCGCCTTCACCGGGGCGATCCGCGCCCGGCGCGGCCTGTTCGAGGAGGCGAACGGCGGGACGCTCTTCATCGACGAGGTCGGCGAGACCGCGCCGGGCTTCCAGGCGAAGCTCCTGCGCGCCCTGCAGGAGGGCGAGATCCGCCGGGTGGGCGAGTCCGCGCCGGTCCAGGTCGACGTGCGCATCATCGCGGCGACGAACCAGGATCTGCGCCGCGCCATCTCCGAGCGCCGGTTCCGCGAGGACCTCTACTACCGGCTGGCGGTGGTGCCGGTCCGGATCCCCCCGCTGCGGGAGCGGCGCGAGGACATCCCCCTCCTCGCCGCCCACTTCGTGCAGCGCTACAACCGCCGCACCGCCGAGGGGAAGATCCTCACCCCCGAAGCGCTCGCCCGGCTCGTCGAGCACGAGTGGCCCGGCAACGTGCGAGAGCTCGAGAACGCGATCGAGCAGGCCGCGGCGCTCTCTCCCAGCCGGGAGATCCGCGCGGGCGACGTACACATCGAGGCCGTGCGCGACGTCGGTCCGGGGCGCGACGAGGACCGCCGCACGCTCGCCGAGGCGGTGGAGGACGCGGAGCGGCGCACCATCGAGGCGGCGCTCGCGCGCTGCGAGGGCGATCTCGGCCGCGTGGCGCGCGAGCTCGGGGTCTCGCCGACGACGCTGTGGCGGAGGATGAAGCGGCTCGCCATCGATGCCCGCGGCGCCGTTCCCCCGGCCTAGCCCGCGGCGACGGCGAGCCGTCGACGCGCGGCCAGGCGCCGCCGAGCGAGTGCGGGACACGCGTTTTTCAGCTCTGAAACGGCCGCCTTTCACGTGTGCAACGCGGAGGCCCGCTGGGTCACTGCGGGGGTCCCCTCGCCGGTGGAACGTTCGACCGCCATCCTCCTGGATTTCCTCGGTTGTCCGGCAAGAAGGACGCGCAAGGCCCCGGATGGCACCGATGTTGCTCTTAGCGAACCAAGAGAAGTGCAAAGCAGCCTGTTGAAGGAGGTCCCCCCCCGCCACTTCAGCTGCGCTTTGCACTTCTTTTCTTTTTTCTCCGCGGATCGCCGCCCGCATGGCCTCGTTCCTCATCGTCGACGGTGACCGAAACTTCCGCGAGGCACTCGCGATCGCGCTCAGGTTGGACGGCCACGCGGCCGTCGCCGCGGACACCGCGGACGACGCCCTGGCGCGAATCGCGACGCGGCGACCCGACTGCTGCGTGGTGGACGCGCACCTCGTCGGCTCGGACACCGTGCTCGAGGCCGCGGCCGCGGCCGGCGTGCGCACGGTCGTGACGGGCCCCCACGAGGATCTCCTCGCCCACGTCGTGCGCCGTCACCCGCGCGCGCAGCCGCTCCCGAAGCCGTTCGCCGCCGACGCGCTCGCGCGGCCCGCCTGAAGGTTCTGACGAGGCTGCGCGCCCGCCGGCACCGCGTTGATCGCGGCGCGGCGGGCGCGTGAGGAACGGCCGGAGAGCCTAGAGCAGGATCGCGCCGGCGGCCTGGGCGAGGCGGATCACCGGGTCGGCGACGAGCCCGAGCACCACCACCACCGCGACCGCCGCGGCCAGGGCGACCGAGGTCGCGGCGGACGAGAGCGGCTCCGCCTCGCCGGCCGCGGGCCGCATGTACATGTAGACCACGACGCGGAGGTAGTAGTAGATGCCCATCGCGCTCGTCAGCACGCCGAGGATGGCGAGGCCGTAGAGCTGCGCGCCGATGGCCGCCTGGAAGATGTAGAGCTTCCCGATGAAGCCCGCGGTGGGCGGGATCCCCGCGAGCGACAGCAGGAACACGGCCATCGCGAACGCGAGCCCCGGGCGGCGCCGCGCCAGCCCCGCGAAGCGCTCGAGGTCCCACGCGTCGGCGGGCTCGTCGTCGAGGCGGGAGCGCCGCTCGAGCGCGCCCACCACGGTGAAGGCGCCGATCGCCGTCGCCGCGTACACGGCGAGGTAGAAGAGCAGCCCCGCGAGCGCCTTCTCGCGCACGCCCGCGACCGAGGCGGACAGCACGCCGACGAGGAGGTACCCGGCGTGCGCCACGGAGGAGTACGCGAGCATCCGCTTCACGGAGCGCTGGGGCACCGCGAGCAGGTTCCCGAAGATCATCGTCAGCACGGCGAGGCCGCTGATGACGCCCGAGAACGCCGTCGCCTGCGCGGCGGTCCCCGCCTCCGCGGAGAGGAAGATGCGGGCGAGGAGCGCGAACGCGGCGGCCTTCACCCCGGCCGCCATGAACGCGGTCACCGGCGTGGGGGCGCCCTCGTAGACGTCGGGCGTCCAGGCGTGGAACGGCACCGCCGCGATCTTGAAGGCGATGCCGGCCGCGACGAGGCTCAGCCCGGCGAGGGAGAGCGGCGAGCCGCGGCCCTTCGCGAGCTCGCCGAACAGGGTGGAGCCGGACGCGCCGTAGAGCAGCGCCGAGCCGTAGAGGAAGAGCGCCGAGGAGATGGCCCCGAGC
This sequence comes from Anaeromyxobacter sp. SG66, assembly GCF_022690805.1. Classification (NCBI taxonomy): domain Bacteria; kingdom Pseudomonadati; phylum Myxococcota; class Myxococcia; order Myxococcales; family Anaeromyxobacteraceae; genus Anaeromyxobacter; species Anaeromyxobacter sp. SG66. The sequence goes on along the minus strand of NZ_JALCZC010000023.1, from coordinate 43,375 downwards.
ACGAGGTACTTGAACGCCGCCTCGGAGGGGCGCTTGCCGCGGCGGAGGTAGGCGGCGAGCGAGTACGTCGCGAGGCTCATCACCTCGATGGCGATGAACGCGACGAGGAGGTCGGTCGCCATGCCGAGCAGGGCCATGCCGGCCGTGCCGAACAGCGCGAGCCCGTAGAACTCCCCGCGCTCCGCGTTCCGGGCGCGCAGCCAGCCCGCGCCGACGAGCGCGGAGAGCGCGAGCCCGGCGCACACGACCACCGTCACGAAGGCCGAGAAGTCGTCGACCACCGCCTGGCGGTTGAACACGTAGCCGGAGTAGGGCCGGGCGATCGCCGCGGCCCCCGCGGCGACGGCGAACACGACCGTGATGGCGGCCTGGTACCCGCGCCGCCCCGAGACGAGGAACACCTCGCTGAGGAGCACCGCGAGCGCCCCGACCGTGAGGATCGCGATCGGGAGGAGCGCCACGAAGTCGTTCGTCGGGAAGCCGTTCATGTCAGTGAGCCCCGCCGGTGGGGAGGACGATGGGGAGCGTCGGGGCGGGAAGCTGGGCGCCCGCGCGGACCGCCACGGACGGCGTGACCGTGCCGACCTGCGGGCCGATGCCGAGCCGCGCCTCCGCCTGCTGGAACCGCCCGATGAGCCGGTCGACGGCCGGCTTCGCCGGCGCGAGGAACGGGCCGGGGAGGATCCCCATCACCACGATGAGCACGAGCATCGGGACGAGGACGAAGCCCTCGCGGACGCTGAGATCGGGGAGGGCGCGGTTCGCCGGGTTCCGCATGGCCCCGAAGAACACCCGCTCGACCAGGATGAGCATGTAGACCGCGCCGAGGATGACGCCGAGCGCGCCGAGGGTCGCGAACACCGGCGCCGAGCCGAGCCGCGAGAGCCAGGTGCCGGAGAGGATGAGGAACTCGCCGACGAAGCCGTTCGTGCCCGGCAGCCCGACCGACGACAGCATCACGATGACGAACGCCGTCGCGATCCAGGGGACCTGCTTCGCGATCCCGCCGTACTCCGCGATGAGCCGCGTGTGGCGCCGCTCGTAGAGCATGCCGACGAGGAGGAACAGCGCGCCCGTCGACACGCCGTGGTTCAGCATCTGGTAGACGGAGCCGGTGAGCCCCTCGGCCGAGAGCGCCACGAGGCCGAGCATCACGAAGCCGAGGTGCGAGACCGAGGAGTAGGCGACGAGCCGCTTCATGTCGGTCTGCACGAGCGACATGAGCGCGCCGTAGAGGATGCCGATCACCGCGAGCACGGCGATGACGTTCCGGTACTGCAGCGCCGCCTCCGGGAAGAGCGGCAGCGCGTACCGGAAGAAGCCGAAGGTGCCCATCTTGAGGAGCACGCCGGCGAGGATGACTGAGCCGGCGGTCGGGGCCTCGGTGTGCGCGTCGGGCAGCCAGGTGTGGAGCGGGAACATCGGCACCTTCACCGCGAACGCGACGGCGAACGCGAGGAAGAGCCAGCGGGCGTGGTCGGGCGTCACCTGCAGCGCCTGCCGCGCCTGGACGTAGTCGAAGGTCCCGCCGTCGTGGAAGTAGATGTAGATGATGGCGAGCAGCATGAGGACGCTCGCCGTGAACGTGTAGATGAAGAACTTCACCGTCGCGTACAGGCGGTTCTGCGAGCCCCAGATGCCGATGAGCAGGTACATCGGCACGAGGATGAGCTCCCAGAACACGTAGAAGAGCACGAGGTCGAGCGCGGCGAAGGTCCCGATCATCGCCGTCTCGAGCACGAGCAGCGCGATCATGAACTCCTTCACGCGCTCCTCGACCGCCCGCCACGCGGACAGGATCACGATGGGCGTGAGCGCCGTCGTGAGCATCACGAGCAGGAGCGCGACGCCGTCGAGGCCGACGTGGTAGCCGATGCCGAGCGACTGGATCCACGGCAGGCGCTGCTCGAACTGGAACTCGGGCGCGCTCGCGGAGGCGTCGAAGCCGAACCAGAGCCCGAGCGACAGCACGAAGGTGAGGAGCGAGAAGCCGAGCGTGAGCGCGCGGTGCTGCCCGGGCTCGTCGCGCGGGACGAGCACGAGCGCGAGCGCGCCGGCGAGCGGGAGGAAGGTGACGAGGGTGAGGAGGTTCACGGTCTAGCGCCCTCCCGCGCCGAGCACGGTCCAGAGGATCACCGCCGCGGCGACTGCCATCACCGCCGCGTATCGCTGCAGGTCGCCGTTCTGCGCGACCCGGAACATCGAGCCGGCGGCCCCGACCGCGCGCGCGACGCCGTTCACGAAGAGGCCGTCGATCGCGAAGACGTCCACGATGCGCCACAGGATGTACGCGAGGTAGCGCAGCGGCTCGATGACGAGGAACTCGTACAGCTCGTCGACGCGGAACTTGTCGTACGCGAAGCGGTACAGGCGCGGGAACGCGAGGGCGAGCTTGCGGGGCGCCTCGAGCGCCGGGCCGGCGTACATCGTCCAGGCGACGAGGGTGCCGAGCGCGGCGACGCCCCAGGCCGCGAAGTACGGCCACGCGGGGTGCTCGCCGGCGTGCAGGTGCTCGACCGCGAGGAGCCGCGCGGTCCCCGCCGCGAACACCGGCTCCACGAACCGCTCGAACAGGTGCCCGAGCTGACCGTGCACCGGCAGGGCCAGCACGGTGGCGACGATCGACAGGATCGCGAGGATCCAGAGCGGGAGCGTCATCACCGGCGAGGACTCGTGCGCGTGCTCGGCGGCGTGCGTGCGCGGCTTGCCCACGAAGGTGAGGAAGAACACGCGCGACATGTAGAAGGCGGTGCCGAGCGCCGCGAGCGTGCCGAGCACGTAGGCTATCTCGCCGACCTGGTGCCACGCCGGGTTGTGGCTGAAGAGCGCGTTGCCGAGGATGGCGTCCTTCGACCAGAAGCCCGAGAGCGGCACGAAGCCGGTGATGGCGAGCGTCGCGATCCCGAAGGTCGCGGCCGTGTGCGGCATCTTCTTGAGGAGCCCGCCCATCTTGCGGATGTCGGTCTCGTCGCCCATGCCGTGCATCACCGAGCCGGCGCCGAGGAACAGGCAGGCCTTGAAGAACGCGTGCGTGACGAGGTGCAGCACGCCCGCCCACCAGGCGCCGACGCCCACGCCGATGAACATGAAGCCGAGCTGGCTCACGGTCGAGTAGGCGAGGACCTTCTTGATGTCGGTCTGGACGAAGGCGATGAGCGCCGCGAACAGCGCGGTGAGCGCGCCGACGATCGTGACGGTCGCCATCGCGGCCGGCGCGAGCGAGAACAGGAAGGCGTTGCGCGCGACGAGGTACACGCCGGCGGTGACCATCGTCGCGGCGTGGATGAGGGCCGAGACCGGCGTCGGGCCGGCCATCGCGTCCGGCAGCCAGACGTAGAGCGGGAGCTGGGCGCTCTTGCCGCACGCGCCCACGAAAAGGCCGAGCAGCGCGAAGGTGATGGCCCACTGGTAGGTGCGGCCGGCGAAGGTGCCGACCTGGATCGCCGCCGCCGGGTCGAGCGAGCGCGCGATGGCCTGCAGGTCGCCGTAGCTCGCCGTCCCGAAGATCGAGATGAGCGCGAACAGGCCGACGAGGAAGCCGAAGTCGCCGATGCGGTTCGTGACGAACGCCTTGCGGCCGGCGAACGCCTTCGCCGGGTCCGTGTACCAGAACCCGATGAGGAGGTAGCTGCAGAGGCCGACGCCCTCCCAGCCCACGAACGTCAGCACGAGCGTGTCGCCGAGGACGAGCGTGAGCATCGCCGCGACGAAGAGGTTCAGGTACGTGAAGAACCGGGCGTACCCCGTGTCGTCCTCATGGGACATGTACGACGCGGAGTAGATGTGGATGAGCGTCCCGACGCCCGTGACGACCATGATCATCGTCCCGGACAGGCGATCGACGAGCAGGCCCCACCCGATCGAGATGAGCGCCCGCCCGTCCGGGCCGGCCACGCGGATCCACGGATCGCCGCGGAAGTGCAGGACGGTGCCCTGCAGCGCCCAGGTGAAGGCGATCGTCGAGACGACGAGCGCACCCACCATCGCGCCGAGGGCGATGAGGGTGACGTTCCCCTTCCCGATCCGCCGCCCGATGAGCCCGTTCACGATCGCGCCCGCGAGCGGAAACAGGATGATCGCCCAGAGATAGGACTCTGCCGCCGTGGGAGACGCTACGATAGGGGGCATAGGAGTGCGCGAAGGATTACCCGCTCACGCGTGGTTAGACAAGGCTCTTGTCAGCGGAAAACCTCCGCTAGCATGCGGACATGAAAGCTCCAAATTCGCCCACGGCCCCCCCTTCCGAGGCTCGAAACTTGCCGCGTGCCGACCGGCTGCTCGAAGCGGCCGAGAAGGCGGGGCTGGTGCGGCGGCTCGGGCACGGGGTGGTGATGGAGGCGGTGCGGGCGGAGCTGGAGCGGATCCGGCGCGAGATCCTGGGCGGCGCCCCCTGCCCCCCGCCCGCGGCGATCGAGCGCGACCTCCTCGATCGGCTCGAGGCGGCGTCGAAGGGTTCCCTGCGGCCGGTGATCAACGCCACCGGCGTGGTGATCCACACGAACCTCGGCCGCGCGCCGCTGTCCGAGGACACCATCGACGCGATGCGTCGTGCCGCCGCAGGCTACACGAACCTCGAGTACGACCTCGAGGCGGGCGAGCGCGGCGATCGCTACGGGCACGCCGAGGCGCCGCTCTGCCGGCTCACCGGCGCCGAGGCGGCGGTGGTGGTGAACAACAACGCGTCGGCGGTGATGCTCGCGCTCGCCGCGCTCATGCCGGCCCGGCCGTCGGGCGACGCGCCATTGGACGGGGCGCCCGAGGTGGTGGTCTCGCGCGGCCAGCTCGTGGAGATCGGCGGCGGGTTCCGCATCCCCGACGTGCTGCGCCGCTCGGGCGCGACGCTCGCCGAGGTGGGCACGACGAACCGTACCTACCGGCGCGACTACGAGGACGCGATCGGGCCGCGCACGCGCATCCTCATGTCGGTGCACCGCTCCAACTTCCGCGTGCAGGGGTTCGTGCACGACGCGTCGCTCGAGGAGCTCGTCTCGCTCGGGCGCGAGCGCGACCTGTGGGTGGTGGACGATCTCGGCTCGGGCACCCTCCTCGAGACCGCGCCGCACGGCCTCGGGCTCGAGCCGACGGTGCAGGAGCGCGTGCGCGCCGGCGCCGACCTCGTCTGCTTCTCCGGCGACAAGCTGCTCGGCGGCCCGCAGGCGGGCGTCCTCGTGGGCCGCCGGGAGGCGATCCGGCGCGTGAAGCGCCACCCGCTCATGCGCGCGCTGCGCGTCGACAAGGTCACCCTGGCAGGCCTCGGCGCGACGCTCGCCCACTACGAGCGCGGCGAGGCGCGCGAGAAGGTCCCCGTCTGGCGCGCAATCGCGGCGGCGCCCGAGGCGCTCCGGGAGCGTGCGGAGCGGTGGCGCGCGGCGCTCGGCGCGGCGGGCGGGGGGGCCTCGGTGGTGCCCAGCCGCTCGGCGGTGGGCGGCGGCTCCCTGCCCGAGGTCACCCTGCCGACCTTCGTGCTCGCCCTCCCCGCCGGCGATCCCCATGCGCTGCTCGCGCGGCTCCGCCGCCGGGATCCCCCCGTCGTCGCACGGATCGAGGAGGATCGGGTGGTGCTCGATCCGCGCACGGTCCTGCCCGGCGAGGACGAGCCGCTCGTGCGCTGCGTGAAGGAGGCGCTCGCAGGCGGGACCGACTGAGGGCGGCGAAGCGCGGGAGGGGCGAAGCCCCTCCGGCGGGGAACCTGCGCGCACCCGCGAACGCGGGCGCGCAGGTTCACGGGCCCCGCCGAGCAGGGGTGGGGCCCCGGCGACGGCGGTCAGCCGTCGACGGGGCGGGGGCGCAGCCCCCGTCTCTACGGATTGAATCTGTAACCGACCCCGCGCACCGTCTCGAGATGCCGGGGGTGCTCGGCGTCGTCGCCGATGTGGGCGCGCAGCCGGGCGATGAAGTTGTCCACCGTCCGTGCCGTGCCGAAGTAGCGCGAGCCCCACACCGCCTCCATGAGCTGCTCACGGCTGAACACGCGGTCGGGGTGCAGGACGAAGAAGGCGAGGAGGTCGTACTCGCGGCTCGTGAGCTCGAGCGCGTTCCCGGCCACCGTCGCGCGGCGCGCGTCGAGGTCGAGCTCGATCTGGCCCACCTTCCGCACGGCGCGGTTCGGGCCGGTCTCGCCGCGCGCGCGCCGCCGGCGCAGGAGCGCGTCGATCCGCGCGAGCAGCTCCTTCAGCCCGAACGGCTTCACCAGGTAGTCGTCCGCGCCGAGCTGGAGGCCGGCGACCTTGTCGCCCTCCTGCCCCTTCGCGGAGAGGATGAGGACGGGCAGCTCGGGGTCGTCCTTGCGGATCTCGCGCACCACCTCGAGCCCGCCGAGCCGCGGCAGCATCACGTCGACGAGGACGAGGTCGGGCTTCTCGGTCTTGGCGAGCCGGAGCCCCGTCTCGCCGTCGCTCGCCGAGCGCACGGTGTAGCCCTCCATCCCGAGGTTCAGCTGGAGCCCGCGGAGGATGGAGGGATCGTCCTCGATGACCACGATCTTCTCGCCCACGTCTTCCCTCCCTACGCCGGCCGCGCCGCGCGCGCGCCTTGCGGCGCCTCGGCGACCGCGCCGAGGGCGGGCAGCGAGATCGTGAACGTCGCCCCGTGGCCCACCTGGCTCGACACCGACACCTTCCCGCCGTGGCCCACCGCGATGTGCTTCACCATCGCGAGCCCGAGCCCGGTCCCCTCGATCGTGCGCGAGAGCGGATCGCGCGCCCGGTAGAACTTCTTGAAGATGCGCTTGTGCTCGCGCTCGGGGATGCCGGGGCCGTTGTCGGTGACGCTGATCTGCACGGTCGGGCCGCTCGCCACGGCGCGCACCGTGATGCGCTTCTCGGGGCCGGTGTACTTGTGGGCGTTCTGCAAGAGGTCGAGGATCGCCTCCGAGAGCGCCTTCCGGTCGGCCATGACCGGCGGCAGGTTCGGCGCGACGTCGCGCTCCACCTCGGCGGGGTGCTGCAGGAGCATGGCCTCGAACGCCTGGAGCGCCGAGTCCACGATGGGCCCCACCGGCTCGCGGGAGAGCTGGTAGGTGCGGCGGCCGGACTCCATGCGCGCCCAGTCGAGGAGCCGGTTGATGAGCCCGGACAGGCGGGCGGTCTCGTCGGAGATGATCTCGAGCGCCTCGCGCTGGCGCGCCTCGTCGGGGATGCGGCCGAGCTGGAGCGTCTCGACGAACATCCGGATGGAGGTGAGCGGCGTCCGGAGATCGTGGGAGACCTTGTTCACGAAGTCCGTCTGGAGCTTCGCGAGCCGGGCCTCGCGGAAGATCACCGCGAGCGTGGCGGCCGACCCGAAGATGGTGGTCGCCACGAGCGCGACGATGAGCCAGCCGAAGACGTAGTCCCGCGGCAGGGTGCCGTAGACCAGGATGAGGATGCCCACCGTCAGCATCAGCGCCGCGGGGACGAAGACGAAGCCGATGACGAGCGGCAGGACGCGGCGGAGCTTCACGGGGCGCCTCGCGGGGGGTCGGATCTCATCTATAGCCCAGGCGCGCCCGGCGCGCCGCGGGTGCTTCCGGGTACGGCCGCGGCCCGCGTGCGCGGGCCTGCGGGGCCTCGGGAGCGCTCGCGCCCTCCCGAGCGGGAACGGCGGACGCGCGCCGGCGTGCTCGCGCAGCCGACGGCGTGCCGGCGGGGCTCATCGAGCGCCTCACGACGACGGGACGCCGTGTCGTGAAGACGCCAGGATCGTCCTCGACCCTGGAACGCGGCGAGCCAGCCTTCACGTTTCGTGCGCGCTACGTGGCGAGGACTCGCTGTCGCAGGGGCACGCTCTCGACCCGGGGTGTCGCCTCACCCGGCCGCGTTAACGATTAGCAAGGGTGAAGCTCAACGGAGCGCAGTCACTACGCTTCTGCCGGTGAACGTCGCCACCGCACCGATCCGAACGCGCGGCGCGCAATTTGCGCGCTTCACGTTTCCCGAGCGTCACACGGGAGGTCCTGCTTCGCGCGTCCGCGCGCAAACCTCCCGTCTCGCCGGAGCCTTATCCGCGAGATCCCGGCTCCGTGCGACGGGCATTGCGCTTCGAATAATTTGCGCCGAAACCAATCCGCTCATTTTGGCTCGCGGCACGCATTCGGGGGTCGGAATGTTGACGCAGGGGGATGCTCGTCGTTCATTCGCGATGTCAGGCAGTTAGCAATTGCTTGAACCACCAATTGCTCGAGATCAACCGTCCGCTGGGGACGTGCGGCGCTCCGAGGTCGGTGGCGCCGCTGGAAAGGCTGCGCGCTCGCGCGAGCCACTTGGAGGGTTTCACCACATGCAGAGATGGATGAACAAGTATGGCGCGCTGCTCTTCGCCGGCGTTCTCGCGGTGACGGGCTGCCAGGGCGAGAAGGGCGCGAACGGTGTCAACGGCACCGACGGCACCGACGGCACGAACGGCCAGGACGGCATGAGCGCGGTCACGGGCAAGCTCAAGCTCGTGATCGACGGCGTCCAGACCACCGCGACCGCGTCGACGCTCACCTTCACGATCTACCCGGCGGCCGCGGCCTGCCCGGGCGGGACCTGTGACGACGCGCTCGGCATGATGACGCAGAAGGTCTTCTACGCCTCGGAGTACGACGCGGCGACGAAGACCTTCACCACCGCGCACACCTTCCAGTTCAACGGCGGATTCAAGTTCAAGGCCATCGTGGACGGCGGCAAGGGAGCTCAGTTCACGGCCGTCACGAAGGCGGGCGTGAACCCGAACTTCGTCCCGGAGACCTCGCAGAGCGCGATGATCTACGGGTACATCGCGGACGCGAACGTCCTCGCGGCGCCGGCGACGGGCCACTACGCCTTCCCGGACAACGTGGCGAGCGCGGGCAAGGTCTACGGCACGATCGACTACGAGTCCTCGGCCAACGTCACCGGCTGCGAGAAGTGCCATGGCAAGCCGTACTCGAAGCACGGCTACCGCCAGGCGACCGTCGTCGGCCTGCCGGTCTTCGCCTCCTGCAAGGCCTGCCACACCGGCCAGCGCGTGGGGTCGGACATGAACTGGCAGGTCATCGTCGACGATCCCGCCGCGTACGCCGCCCTCCCGAAGGACGCCAAGGGCGCGCCGATCCTCACGGACGCGATGAAGACCACGTACGCCTACACGGCGAACGTCATGAACGACACGCACATGTCGCACGCGATGGAGTTCAACTTCCCGCAGTCGATGGCGAACTGCGTCACCTGCCACGACGGCAAGCTCGACGTCATCCTCGCCGACGCCAACTTCAAGATCTCCACCTGCAAGAGCTGCCACCCCGTGAACGGCAAGGGCGGCACCGACTCGAAGCGCGCGCCCGCCCTCCTCGGCGACGGGACGACGACGAACCCGGGCATCATGCCGGCGGCCATCCACGGCAGCATGAACCTGGCCACCACGGACTGCCTCACGTGCCACAAGGCCGGCGGCGCCCGGACGTTCAAGCAGATCCACAGCGGCCGCACCGCGGCGATCTACGACGACAGCGGCGCGCGGTTCGCCGATGCGGTCAAGACGACGATCGACGCGGCCTCGTACGATCCCGCGACGTACAAGCTCACGGTCGACATCAAGATGACCGGTCTCGCGGCGAACGCGCTGGTGAAGCCGACGCTCGTGGTCAGCCTCTACGGCTACGGCACGAAGGACTTCGTCGTCAGCGGCCACAGCACGCAGGCGGACGGCACGACCAACCTCGAGTACACCTACGGCGCGATGCAGCGCGCGAACCCGACGCTGTCCTCGAACAGCGCGCGCCTGACGCTCAGCCCGGACGCTCCGACCGCCGGCACCACCTCGTGGACGGCGGTCGCGGACCTCTCGCTGTGGGCCGCCAAGATCGGCGCGGACAAGCAGGTCCAGCGCGTCGAGATCGCGTTCCTCCCGTCGGTCGGTCGTGACCAGACGGCCCTCGTCAGCGCCACGAACCCGGCGATCGCCGTCACCGGCAAGACCGCCACGCTCGACCTCGTCGGCAGCACGACGCTCGTCGCGGACGCGAGCGCGTACGGCAAGAACATCGTCGACCCGGCGAAGTGCAACGCCTGCCACGACGCGCTCGGCACGACGTTCCACGGCCCGAACTACGGGAGCGCGGGCGTCGTCGCCTGCCGCACCTGCCACACCGTCCAGAGCGGCGGGTCGCACCTCGAGATGCAGTCGCGGTCGATCGACTCCTACATCCACGCGATCCACTCGATGCAGGCGTTCGATCCGGGCGACATCAACTACGCCGATCCGATCGCGGTGCTCCGCCACGAGCTGCACGTCGAGGGTAACTACCCGAACTTCGCCGGGACCCTGAACTGCAACTCGTGCCACAGCAGCGGGACGTACGAGGTGCCTGACCAGACGCGGTCGCTGCCGAGCCTCCTCTCGGGCTCCGACCCCGTCGCGAACCGCAACATCCAGAACGTCCCGAGCTACGTCGTGGGTCCGGCGTCGCGCGCCTGCGGCTCCTGCCACCGCGCGAAGCTCATCAACGAGGACGACGCGGGCACGCTCGCCGCGTTCAACCAGCACACGGCCATGTTCGGCACGCTCGTGGCCGGTACGTCCGCCAACCTCGACGCGGTCACCCAGGACATCATGTCCCAGATCGGCGTCGGCCCGGCGTTCACCGGTACGGCGGTCGCTGGCGCGCAGGTCGAGAGCTGCGTGGTGTGCCACCCGAACGCGGGTACGGACCACCAGGCGGCGTTCGACCGCTGGGCGGACGGCCTCTAGTCGAACCGGCGAGGTGGGGTCCGCCCCACCTCGCTCCCTGATCACGCAGCAGCGTTGAAGACGGGTGAGGCGAGCACGAAGGTGCTCGCCTCACTCATTTTGGAGGATGCGCGGCGGGCGTGCCGGGTGGCCCGGTGCGCCATCGGGCCCGCTCCTAGTGGAAGGGCTTGCCGGAGGCGGCGTGCTCCACGAGGAGCGGCGCCGGCTCGAACCGCTCGCCGTGCCGCCCGCGCAGCGCCTCCAGCCGCCCGAGCAGCTCCTTCGCGCCGAGCTTGTCGGCGTAGCGGAAGGGACCGCCGCGGAACGGCGGGAAGCCGAGCCCGAACACCGCGCCGACGTCGCCGTCGCGGGCGCTGCGGAGGATGCCCTCGCCCAGGCAGCGGATGGCCTCGTTCACCATCTGCAGGACGACGCGCTCGCGGATCTCGTCCTGCGGGAAGATCTTGCGCCGGCGCCCGCCGGGGAGGAGGTCGTAGACGGTGACGTCGACGCGCTTCTCCTTCTTGTCGCCGTACGTGTAGAAGCCCTTCCTGTTCTTCCGGCCGAGCCGCCCCGCGGCGACCACGTCGTGCAGCGCGGCCGGCGGGGCCATGCGCGCGCCGAACGCGCCGTGCAGGATCTTGCCGACCTTCTCGCCCACGTCGATGCCGACCTCGTCGAGGAGCGTGATGGGACCCACCGGGAAGCCGAACTGCACGAGCGCCCGGTCGAGGTCCTCGATCGCCGCGCCCTCCACGAGGAGCTCCGCCGCCTCGTTCATGTACGGGGCGAGGATGCGGCTCGTGTAGAACCCCGGTCCGTCGCCGACCACGATGACCGTCTTGCCCTGCCGCTTGCCGAGCGCCACCGCGGTCGCCGTGGCCTCGGGCGAGGTCTTCTCGGTCACGATGATCTCGAGGAGCGGCATCTTCTGCACCGGCGAGAAGTAGTGCATGCCGAGCACGGTCTGGGGGTGCGCCGAGGCCTCGGCGATCCGGGTGATCGGGATGGACGAGGTGTTCGAGGCGAAGATGCCGGTGGGGTTCACCGCCTCGAACGCGCGGAGCATGTCCTGCTTCAAGGCGAGGTCCTCGAAGACGGCCTCGACGAGCACGTCCACCGAGCCGAAGCCCGACCAGTCGGTGGTGGCGGTGACGAGGCGCAGCTTCTCGTCGCGCTCGAGCCGGTCGATGGAGCGGCGCTTCACGCGCTCGTCGAGGAGCCCCTTCACGCTCGCGAGCGCCTTCGCCGCGGCGCCGTCGTCGCGCTCCCGGACGCGCACCGGGATCCCGGCGTTCGCGGTCACGAAGGTGATGCCGCTGCCCATGAGCCCGCCGCCGAGCACGCCCACCCTCCGCACCGCCCGCGCCTTCACCGACGGATCGTCGACGCCCGTGTCCTTCTTGAGCGCGGTGGTGGCGAAGAAGATCTCCATGAGCCGTCGCGCCACCTCGGAGACGGCGAGCTGGCCGAAGAGCTGCGCCTCCTTCTCGAGCCCGCGCGCGAAGCCCTTCTGGTAGCCGTACTCGACGGCCTCGAGCGCGCGGACCGGCGCGGGGTACATGCCCTTCGTCTTCGCGAGCACCGCCTTGCGGGCCTGGCGGAAGAGCAGCTCGCGCCCGACGAAGTTCTCCTCCAGGGCGACGCGCGTCGCCCGCGCGACCGGGCTCGCCTTCCGCCGCGGCTCGCGGCGGAGCTTGCCCGTCGCGAGCGCGAGGGCGCGCTGCCGGGCGACCGCGAGGAGCAGCTCGGGAGGGACCACCTCGTCCACGAGCCCGATGTTCAGGGCCTTCCGCGGCTTCACCGTCTTGCCGGCGAGGATGAGGTCGAGCGCGGTCTGGATGCCCACGAGCCGCGGGAGCCGCTGCGTGCCCCCGCCGCCGGGGATGAGGCCGAGCTGGACCTCCGGGAGGCCGAGCTGCGTCTTCGGGTCGCTCGTGGCGATCCGGTAGTGGCAGGCGAGCGCCCACTCGAGGCCGCCGCCGAGCGCCGCGCCGTGGATCGCCGCCACCACCGGCTTGCGGTAGCGCTCGAGCCGGTCGAAGCCGGCCTGCATGTCGCGCGCGAGCTTCTCCGCCTCGCCCGCCTCGGTGATCGCCTGGATGAGGTCGATCTTGGCGCCGGCGACGAAGCCGTCCTTCTTGCCGCTCGCGAGCACGATCGCCTTCACCGTGTCGTCCACCGCGAAGCCGTCGAGCAGGCGGAAGAACTCCTCCATCGCCCCCGGCTCGAGGACGTTCACGCTCTCGCCCGGCTCGTCGAGGAGCAGGGTCGCGACCCCGTCCGCGAGGTCCACCCGGAAGCTCCGGCCCTGCCGCTCTGCCGCCTGTGCCGTCATCATGTGCGTCCCTCCGCGACGTCCGGGCCGGTGGTCACTCGCGCTCGAGGACGAGCGCCGCCCCGAGGGCGCCCGCCGCGCACACCGTGATCAGCGCGTGCTGGCCCTTGCGGCGCTCCAGCTCCCGCAGCGTCTGCAGGATCATCCGCGCGCCCGTGGCGGCGAACGGGTGGCCGAGCGCGATCGAGCCGCCGTTCACGTTGAGCTTCGCGGGGTCGATCTCGCCGAGCGGCTCGGGGCGCCCGAGCGCCTTCTCGGCGAAGTCCTTCGAGGCGAAGGCCTGCAGGTTCGAGAGCACCTGCACCGCGAACGCCTCGTGCATGTCCACGAGGTCCATGTCGGCGAGCCGCAGCCCGGCGCGGTCGAGCGCGACCGGCGCGGCGTAGGCCGGCCCCTGCAGGAGCTGGTCACGCGGGTCGAGGGCCGCGTAGGCGTAGGAGCGGACGAAGCCGAGGGGCCTCATGCCGAGCGCGCGGGCCTTCTCCTCGCTCATGAGCACGAGGGCGGCGGCGCCGTCGGTGAGCGGCGAGGCGTTGCCGGCGGTGATGGTGCCGTACCTGCGGTCGAACACCGGGCGGAGCGCCGCGAGCGCCTCGAGCGTGGTCTCCTTGCGGACCACGTTGTCCTTCGCCGAGACCCGCTCGAAGCGCGGCGGCACCGGCACGTGCATGACCTCGCCGTCGAACTTGCCGCTCTCCCAGGCGGCGGCGGCCCGGCGGTGGCTCTCGAACGCGACGCGGTCCTGCGCCTCGCGCGAGATCCCGTTCTTCTGCGCCATGAGCTCGGCGCTCTCCCCCATGGTGAGCCCCGTGGTGGGCTCCTTCAGCGCGGGCGGCTGCGGGGCGAAGTCCTTCGGGCGCAGGGTCGAGAGGATCCGGAGGCGATCGGCGAGGGTCTTCGCGCGCGAGAGCTCCACGAGCCCCTGGGCGAGCGCGCGAGTCGCGAAGATCGGCGCGTCCGAGAGGGACTCCGCGCCGCCCGAGATGGCGCAGTCGGAGTGGCCGAGCTGGATCTGGTCGGCCGCGTCGGTGGTGGTCTGGATCGAGGTGGCGCACGCGCGGGCGACGGTGTGCGCCTCCACGCTCCGCGGCAGCTGGGTGCGCAGGACCATCTCGCGGCCGATGAGCGTCACCGTGGGAGACGGGATCACCTGGCCGAACACCACCGAGTCGAACTCCTTCGGCGGGATCCCGCTGCGGGCGACGAGCTCGTTCACGACCAGCGCGCCGAGGTCCACGGCGGAGAGGTCCTTGAAGTCGGTGCCCGCCTTGACGAACGGCGTGCGGAGGCCCGCGACGACCGCCGCTCGGCGGCCCGGGGGAACGGAACCGTTCATGCCCATGGATCTCTCCGGTTGACTGGGGAATCGGCCGGCTGCTCGGCGATTTTTAAGGACCTTGGCGCGGAGCGTCAACGACGCCGAGGGCCTCCCCCCGGCAGGGCTCGCCCGCCCGCCCGCGGGAGGAGGGTTCTCTTGCGCGTCCCTGGCTTCTCCGACACCATCCCCACATGAAGCGGTCGCGCGCCCTGAAGCCACTCTCGAGCGAGCACCACCAGGCGCTCCTGATCTCCTTCCAGCTGAAGCAGGGGCTCGCCGGCCACGCCGAGTCTGCCGGCGCGCCGAAGGATCTGCCGGGCCTCGTCGCCCTGGCCCGCCGCTTCGAGGAGCAGATCCTCAGGCCCCACTGCCGCGCCGAGGAGGAGCTCATCGGCCAGCACCTCACCGAGGGCGACCTGCGCCGGCTGCGCGGCGAGCACGCCGAGCTGCAGCGGCTGCTCGACGCGGCCCGGGGGGCCCGCCCGGGCGAGCAGCGCGCCGAGCTCTCGGCCTTCGCGGACCTGCTCGAGCGGCACGTGCGCTGGGAGGAGCGCGACCTCTTCCCCTACGCGGAGCTGCACGTGGACGAGGCGGCGCTCGCGACGATCGGCGGCGAGCTCGAGAAGCGGCTCGTCCTCGCGCGGAGCGAGGCGAGGGCCCCGCGCCGCTGACCGGTCACTCGGCCTCCGCGGCCGCGCCGCCCGAGCGCGCCACGTCCTCCCCGCGCACCTTGCCCGGATCCATGCCGCGGGCGCGCTTCGTCATCTGCGCGAAGAGCTCGTCGAACGGCGGCGCGCCGCCCTTCATGAACCGCAGCGGGTTCACGCGCGCCACGACGAACGCCTTGAGGTAGGGCGAGTCGAAGCCGCGCTCCTTCAGGCGCGCCACCGCCTCGGCGACGGCGTCGTCGAGCTCCAGCACCGCCCGCGCGCGCCGCTCGCGCTCGGGGACGGCCTTCGAGAGCTTCTCGTCCACGAAGGCGTCCACCTTCTTGAGGATGGTCGCGTAGGCGCTGCCCGAGAGGCGCGGGCGCTCCTCGTAGGCGAAGCCGAGCGTGACGAGGCCGGCCTCCTCGAACTCGAGCGCCATCTCGCTCTCCGACGGATCGACGGACGCCGCGAGGTCGCGGTACATGCGCACGACCTCGAGCGCCTTCTCGCGCAGGTTGTGGGCCTTCTCGATGTTGAGCGCGAGGATCTGGTAGGCGACCTGCTTCTCCGGCACGACGAGCGCGAGGACGCTCCGCGCGCCGAGCTCCTTGAGCGCCGTGAGCCGGTGGCCGCCGTTCGGCGTGAGCCAGGCGTCCTTCTCGCGCACCACGATGATGGGGTCGAGGTAGCGGCGGGTCTTGTCCATCGCGACGGTGAGCTTGCGCACGTGCGCGTCGGAGACGTCGCGCTGGAACGGCGTGCGCTCCACCTTGTCCACCGGCAGCGCGGCGAACAGCAGGGCGTGGCCGCCGAGCGGCTCGCGGTAGGCGGCGAGCACCGCGCCGCCGTCCCGCTCGATCTCCCCGGCGAGCTCCTCGAGCTCCGGGGGACGCTCGGCGAGGGCGAGCTGGGGCGGGGCGAGCTCGGTCGGCGTGAGCTTCACCCCCTTGCGGGCGCGCGGCCGCCCGCTCTTCGTCACCGGCCGCTTCTTCTGAGCCATGAACCCATTGTAACGGCGGGCTCGCGACGAGGGGCTTGCCCCGTCGAGGGCGCTGCCGCTAGATCCCCCGGGTGATCGACGTCCGCGGCCTCCGCAAGCACTACCAGGTCCACCGCCGCCCGCCCGGCCTCGGCGCCGCGCTGCGCTCGGTCTTCCGCCGCCGCTACGAGACGGTGCGCGCGGTGGACGGCATCGACTTCTCGGTCGGTGAAGGGGAGCGCGTCGGGTTCCTCGGCCCGAACGGCGCGGGGAAGACGACGACCCTCAAGATGCTCTCGGGCCTCCTCCACCCGACCGAGGGGGAGGTGACCGTGGCGGGGCACGTGCCGCGCCGCCGCGAGCCCGCGTTCCTGAAGCAGATCACGCTCGTCATGGGCCAGAAGCAGCAGCTCCTCTGGGACCTGCCGCCGGCCGAGACGTTCGCGATGAACCGCGCGATCTACGACATCCCGCGGGCGCAGTTCGACGAGACGCTCGAGGAGCTCGTGCGGCTCCTCGAGCTCGGCGAGCTCGTCCAGAAGCCGACCCGCCAGCTCTCGCTCGGCGAGCGCATGAAGTGCGAGCTCGCCGCGGCGCTCCTCCACCGGCCGCGCGTGCTCTTCCTCGACGAGCCCACCATCGGCCTCGACGTCTCGATGCAGGCCACCGTGCGGAGCTTCGTCCGCGCCTACAACGAGCGGTTCGGCGCGAGCGTGCTCCTCACGAGCCACTACATGGAGGACGTCGTGCAGCTCTGCCCGCGGGTCATCGTCATCGACCGCGGCCGGCTCATCTACGACGGGGACCTGCGCGCGCTCGCGCTCAAGGTCCGCCCCGACAAGCGCATCGTGGTGCGCTTCCGGGACCCGAACGGCGGCGCGCCGAGAGACCTCGGCCGGTTCGGCAAGGTCGTGTCGAGCGAGCCCAGCCAGGCGACGATCCAGGTCGCGGCGGAGGAGGTCTCCGGCGCGGTGGCGCGGATGCTCGGCGCGCTGGCGGTCGCCGACCTCACCGTGGAGGATCCGCCGCTCGAGGAGGTGATGTCCGAGCTCTTCCGCACCTCGCGCGAGCGAGCCGCGGGGGGGTGAGGTGAGGTTGCCCCCGCCGTAACGGCGGCGGGTCGCGAGGGCGCGCGGACCGCGAGTGTGCGGGGGTCGCAAGCGGGGGTCGCAAGCGGGCGTTGCGTCGCGAGCGCAGGGGCAGGCGGCGGAGCCTGCCCCGGAGCGAGCAGGGGGTATGGGGGAGCCGAGGAGGCCGGGCGCGTCAGCGACCCCGGCCGACGAGGTTCCCCCATCACGAAAACCCAGGCGGCGGAGCCTGCCCCGGAGCGAGCAGGGGGCATGGGGGAGCCGAGGAGGCCGGGCGCGTCAGCGACCGCGGCCGACGAGGTTCCCCCATCTCAACGATGAAAAGGACAGGCCGATCCGCCGCACTGCTTGTTCACCGAGCGCCACTCGCACTCGGGCCCGCGCGCGGAGAGGTCCACGCGCAGGTGCTCGCGCGCGAACTTGACGGCAGCGAGGATCGACAGCATCGAGTCACGCTTGCAGCAGCGGGCCGCGTCGGTCGCCCCGACGACGGTGAGCGCGCGGGCGGTCATGCGGTTCGCGAGCCCGCGCTCCTTGCCCTTGAGCGGCGTCGCCTCGGTGACGATCGACACGAACGCGCCCGTCCCGACGGCCGCGCCGCAGGTGCCGAGCATGCCGCAGGAGCCGCCGAGGACGGGCGCCACCCGCCGGCGCGCCTCCGCGACGCGCTCGGCGCGCTTCTGCTTCTCGCCCTTCACGTTCGAGTAGGCGGCGACGAGCACGGCGGGCACGAGGAAGTGGTGCTCCGGGCCGTGCAGCTTCACGGCGGGGTGACGGAGCATCCGGAGCGCGAGCGCCATCGGATCGCGCTCGTCGGAGGACGCGCAGACCTTCTCGATCACGTCCATCGCCGGGGCGGAGTGGCAGGCGTCGCAGGCGAAGTGGCCCGCCTTGCAGCGCGCCGAGGAGACCTTGGCGGCGCCGCACAGCACGCAGACGAGCTCGGCCGACGCCGGCAGGTAGACGAGGTCCTCGCCGCAGACGAGGCAGCCGGTGAAGGGAGCGTCGGCGTCGGAGGTCGCCGAGGCGGCGTCGCCGCAACCAGCGTCACAGGCCGCGGAAGACGTCTCGGGCGGGGGGCTCGACCTGAACAGCTTGAACACGCGGGAAGTCCTCGATCCTGAGGGATCCTCAGCATGGAACCGCGGACGGGCGCAAGATCATCCCCCCGCCGGCCGCTCGCCCGGCGGGACGGGCCGGCCCGCCGGCGCGATGACCTTCACCGACGACGCCTCCCCGAGCGCGAGCCCGTCCCCCCGCGGCTCGGCCCCGGAGATCTCGACAACGTCGCCGCGGAGGAGCTCCCCGAAGCGGCGGTTCGCGTCGGTGACGTGCTTCTCCTGGAGCGAGAGCCCCACCCGCCCCTCCGGCCCGCACCCCATGTAGCGGAGGCGGCCCTTGGAGGCGAGCGGCTCGGAGACGATGCGGAAAACGCGCCCGGGGGGCGGCTCGGCCCAGGCCTCGCCCTTCGGCGCGAGGACGAGGTAGCTCATCTTCACCGCCTCCTTGCGGAGGCCGGCGGCCTTGCCGAGCTGCGCGACGATGGGCGGCGGCTCGATGGGCCGCTCGGCGTGACACCAGTCGGTCTCGCGCACCAGCGCGGGGCACGCGCCGCGGAAGAGGCAGGGGGCGCGGACGGTGTAGCCGCGCGCGACGAGCAGGTCGCGGACGCGGAGGAGCGCGCGCGAGGTGTCGCGGAGCGCGGGCTCGAAGACCACGAGCGAGCCGCCCGCCGCGACGAGCGCGAGCGCCTCCTCGAGGAGGTCCGCCCGCCGCGCGTCGGCCTCCGGCCCGGGGAAGAGCTCGTTCACGACGTGACCCATCGTGACGAGGTCGAACCTGCGGCCGCCGGCGAGCTCCGCGAGCGGCCGGTTGCGGGTGGGGTTCCACTCCCGCGTGGCGATCGGCTCGCCCGCCGCGGCGGCGAGCGCGCGGGCCGCGCCGAGCGCGCGCGCGGAGCGATCCGCGGCGACCACCTCGGCGGCGCCGGCGTCGAGCGCCGCGAAGGCGACGGGCGCGGGGCCGCTGCCGAGATCGAGCGCCGTGTGGGGGCGGCGCGGCAGCTCGGAGAGGATGCCGCGCGCCTGGAGGTAGGAGATTGGCCAGTAGAAGAGCAGGTACGCGCCGAGGAGCCGCCCCTCGTCCATGTAGCGCGCGCCCGCGAGCTCGCGCTCGCGGGTCAGCCCCCTCGACAGCCGGGCGACCGCGGCGCCCACCTCGCGCAGCTCGTCCGGCGCGAGCAGCTCGGGGGAGCCGCCGCGAACGCCACGGGGAGGGCCGCCGCGGGGCGGGTGACCGCCGTGGCGGCCGCGCTGGCCGTGCGGGCCGCCGGACCGGGAGGGCGCGTCGCGGCCCTCGCGCCACACGCGGACGAGGTGCGGGACCCAGCGGGCGAGATCTTCGGCGGGCGTGCGCGGCACGGGCCCGCGGTTCTAACCCGGAGCGGGCGCGCGGGCCAGATCGTCCGGGAGCGGCACCTCGATCGTCATCCCGTCGCTCGCGACCGAGAGCGGCCCCTGCCACTCCGCGCGCGCCTCGTCGACGAGCGGCTGCCACTCGCGATCGTAGCGGGTGGAGAGGTGCGTGAGCACGAGCTCGCGCACGCCGGCCTCGCGCGCGACGCGCGCCGCCTCGCGCGCGGTCGAGTGCATCGTCTCCTCGGCGCGCGCCTGCTCCGGAGCGCCGAAGGTACAGTCGTGCACGAGCAGATCCGCGCCGCGCGCCGCCGCGATGGTGCCCGCGCACGGGCGGGTGTCGCCGGTCACCGCCACCGCCCGGCCCCGGCGACGCGGCTCGACCACCTCCTCCGGCCGGACGACCCGGCCGTCGGCGAGCGTCACTGCCTCGCCGCGCTGGAGCGCGCCGTAGAGCGGGCCCATCGGCACGCCGAGCGCGGCCGCCTTCTCCGGGTGGAAGCGCCCCGGCCGCTCGTCCTCGACGAGCGCCCAGCCGACCGAGGGGATCCGGTGCTCCGTCGCGAACGCGCGCATGACGCAGCCCTCGCGGCGGATCTCGGTGCCCGGCGCGACCTCGTGGATGCGGACGTCGAAGGCGAGCCGCTCGGTCCCCGTGAAGAGCATCACGTCGAGGAGCCGCTTCGCCGGCCGCGGGCCGTACACGTCCATGGGCGTCGTGCGGCCCTGCATCGAGAGCGTGCGCAGGAAGCCGATGGCGCCGAGGTAGTGGTCGGCGTGGAAATGCGTGAAGAAGATGGCGTCCACGTCGAAGCCGGTGCCGAAGCGGATCATCTGCCGCTGCGTCCCCTCCCCGCAGTCGACGAGGAACAGCTCCCGGTCGCGCCGCACCGCGAGGCCGGTGAGGTTCCGGTGGATGGTCGGCTGGGCGGCCGAGGTGCCGAGGAAGGTGAGGCGCAGCATCGGGCGGGAATGTAACGGAAGGCGGGGCGCGGAGGGGCTCCGGTCGGCGGATGGCCGGAAGGGGTGGTGGCGAGGGCGGCGGCGTTGGCCCAGACCGAGAGTTCCGCCTGGCGGCCTTCCCGTCCGCGGCGCGGGCTCTGGTTACGGACCGAACGGGCCGTTTAATGCCGGGTCCGACCGTGCCGTGCCCGACCGGGAGTTCCGGCTGACGGTCACAACGGCCGCGGCGCGGACCGACAGAGGAAGGTTGGCTTCGTCGTTGCGGCGAGCAGCCGAACGGCGAAGGATGGGCCGATGCCGAAGTGGTTTGCCCTCGCCCTCTGCAGCGCCGGCGCGCTCATGCTGGCCATGGCGGTCCGCCAGTCAAGCCGCGGGAGGGAGTCGCGCCACTGGACGCGCACGCTGGGACGCGTCGTCGAGTCGCGAGTGGAGCTCCTGAACGAGGCTGACGAGCAGCGCTCGAGACGGTGGGGGTTCGTGATTCGCTACGCGTATGAGGCTCGGGGACGCGCGCAGGGATCGAGGCAGATCTGGATCGGCTCGGCCGGCGTGGCGTACGAAGACGAGGAGCGTGCGCTCGAGTGGGTGGAGCGGTTCCCCAAAGGCGCCGAGGTCACGGTCTGGTTCGACCCGGCCGCTCCGTCGCAGGCGGTGCTCGTACCGGGTGTCCCTGGAGCGCAGGTGGCCCTGCTCGTCCTCGCCGGGCTGGCGCTCGTGGGAATCGGCATCTTCTTGCTCTCGCGCGCATGAGGGTGTTGGGCGGCTCCGATGCGCTCGCCCGCGATATGGCTAAGTGAAGCCGACGCAGGGCACGCCGTGAGCTACCCGCATCAAGTACGTGCCGCATGGGAAGATGATGCCGGTGTCCCCTGCGCGTCTCGAAGCCAATGCCGACCGGTAGGAGCGCACGAACTCCGCGAGCCGCCCAAGCGTCTCGATGCGCTTCCACTTGTCGCGTGAGGCGACGCGCGGGCGCAGATTGCGCCGCGCCTCACCGGACGTGGGCCGCCCTGTCGGCTTCTGTGCCAGGACGCGGGCGATTCCAAGGAAGCCGCCGCGAGACTGTCCCTCTCGTACGGCCTGCTCTTCCCTCTCGGCGAGTGCCGACTCGAGCTTGCGCCTGAAATCGTCGGCCGAGGCAAAGCCCGGGGGCGCGGTCAGCTGTAAGGCGGCAGTATCGGGAAAGGCGCCCTTGGGATCGAAGAAGTGCTTGGGTCGTTGAACCACGATGGCGTCCCCGCCGATCAACTCGGGAGCAGACCACAGCCCCGGCCACAACCGACCGGAGCGGACGAGACGCGCGGCGACGGGGTTCGCGAGGACGTAGGCGGCCTTGTCGATGACGTCAGTCGGCGAGACGAGCCTCACGGCGCTGTAGCTGTTGGGATCCCAGAAGGCTTCCCAGCGCCCGAGGGAGGCGTTCACGGCGCGAGCAACCAGGGCATCCAGGAACTGATGAAACGCCGGAAGGCGCGCGTCAGGGTCCGTCACGACGAGATGGAAGTGGTTCGACATGACGCAGAAGGCGTGGACGTCGATGCCGTACCGACGGGCAGCGACGGCGAGGAGAAACAGAAACACGCCGTTCAAACACTTGGAGGGCCGGAGCAGGAACTGCCGGTGCGCGCAGCGTCGAGTTACGAGATAGGTGGTCCCTCTGAGAACTTGTCGCGGAACGGTCATGCGACGGGTGTGAGCAGGGAGTGTGCCCGCCACTCTGCGCAAATCCATTGGAACTTCATAAGCGACACCGTCCGACCGGCGGCCCCACGGTGCGGAGCGCGGAACTCTCGGTGCGGGCTCGCGCGGTGCGGCTCGGCGACGCGCGCGGTGCGGCTCGGAGCGCTGCGCGGGCGCCGACGAGCGGTCAGTCGCGGCCGCGGGCGACGCGCTCCAGGCCTCGCACGAGGACCTCGAGCCCGAACTGGAAGAGGCCGTCGGGGTCGTCCTCCGCCAGGTGGTCCGCCAGCGCGACGAGGAGCGGGAACTCCTCTCGGGGCAGCGCTCTGAACTGCTTGCGCGCCTCGCCGAGCATCTTCCGACGTGTGACGCCCATCGCCGCCGCGGCGGCCTCGTAGCGCGCCTCGTCCGCCGCGAACTCGGTTACGAAGTTGTTGAGATGGTAGGCAGCGCGCGCGGCGTCCCGGTCGGACAGGCCGGACGACCGCAGGACGCGCAGCACTGCCTCGATGTGGCGAAGCCGCCGCGGCCCGATCGGCGGGGTGCTCGCGAGCACCCGGGCCGCGTCCCGATGAGCGAGCAGGCCCCGGCGGTTGACCCGCGCCATCTCCGTGAGCTGGTCGCGCCATGAGCCCGTCGGGGCAATCTCCGGGATCTCCCCCGCGATCTCGTCCGCGACGAGCACGAGCAGCTCGTCCTTGTCGCGAACGTGCCGGTAGAGCGAGGCGGCCTTGACGCCGAGCTTCTCGGCCAGGCGGCGCATGGTGAGCTCATCCAGCCCGACCTCGTCGAGGAGGTCGAGGGCCGCCCGGACGACCTGCGCCCGGTCGAGCGGCTTGCGTCGGGGAGGGCCCCTGTGGTCGCGGTACGGAACGAAGCTCACCCTCACCTCCCTGGCGCCGATCCTACGCGCCACCCCCTTGATCCGACAACGCTGGTCGCATTACGTTAACGTCGTTAGCTTGTAGCGACCGTTGTTAGCTGGGCGTTGGCCCGAGGGAGAATGCGACATGACGGCACGAGCGAAGGCGTACAAGGGTGTTGCGATGGAGGGGCTCATCGCGAGCTGGTACACGCGGAACACGGGGCGTGACAGGAGACGCTTCGTGACCGCCGCGAATGCGGTCGCTGCCCGCGTGGCGCCAGGTGGGCGCGTGCTGGAGGTCGCCCCTGGGCCCGGGTACCTCGCAATCGAGCTCGCGAAACGCGGCTACGCGGTCACCGGACTCGACATCAGCCGGTCCTTCGTGCGGATCGCCGGTGAGAACGCGGCGCGGGCGGGGGTCTCGATCGAGTTCCGCCACGGCAACGCGGCCGAGCTTCCCTTCCCGGAGGCGTCGTTCGACTTCGCGGTGTGCATGGCCGCCTTCAAGAACTTTGCGGACCCCGTCGGCGCGCTCGACGAGCTTCACCGCGTCCTGCGGCCGGGCGGGCGGGCGTCGATCTTCGACCTGCGGAGGGATGCGCCCCTCGACGCCATCGATGCGGAGGTGCGAGCGATGAACCTGACGCGCCTCGACGCCTTCGTCACGCGCTGGACCTTCCGACACATGCTGCTGAAGAGCGCCTACTCGCGTGAGGATCTCGAGCAGATGTCGGCCCGGAGCCGGTTCGGAGGCTGCGAGATCGCCGCAAGCGGCGTCGGGTTCGAGCTGCGGCTCACGAAGTCGGCGTGAGGTACGTCCGGAGCTCTCCGTGGGGCGTGGGGCGGGGGAGACGCGTTCGACGGGCGGGCGTTTGCCTCTCGCTCGGCTGGGCTCACGCGGACGCCGCGCCGGGGCGGAATCATGGACGCGCTGGACGAGCCGCGGAACTCTCGGACCGCTACGCGAGCTCGCTCCGACGTTCGGTCCCATGGCGCGTCCAGCGGACGAATCGCGGACGGATCGGACGAACAGCGGAACTCTCGGTCGGGCGCGGGCTCGGACCGCTACGCGAGCCCGCACTGACGTTCCGGGCTCGGACCGCTACGCGAGCCCGCACTGACGTTCGGTCCCATGGCGCGTCCAGCGGACGAATCGCGGACGGATCGGACGAACAGCGGAACTCTCGGTCGGGCGCGGGCGCGGTCGGGCGCGGGCGCCGGGCGCGGAAATCGTGGAGCGGATCGGGAAGGTCGGCTCGGTCCGGGTGATCGGGCGGGGCCGGACGGGGCGCGGCGCCGGCCTACGACGACGCCGACGTGTAGTGCCCGATCGAGCGCAGCCAGACGAGCCTCGCGAAGGCCGAGAACGCGAGCGCACCGAGGAGGACGAACACCCCCTGGGAGAACGCGAGTGTGCCGAGGAGCGCGCGCGCCGGGTACGTCGTCATGAGCGCGAGCGGGATGACGACGGTGAAGACGACGCGCAGGGCGCCGCGGAAGACGTCCGCGGGCCAGCGGGCGGCGTCGAAGATGGAGAGGAGCAGGAACGAGAGGTTGTCCACCTTCACCACGAAGAACGCCGACGAGACGACCAGGATCCAGAGCGCGTAGAGGATGAGCGTGGCGCAGAGGAGCAGGACGAGCGAGGCGAGGACCGCGCCGGGCGACGGCCAGCGACCCATCCGGTGGAACGCCACGGCGAAGACGGCGAGCCCGCCCACGACGTCGAGCGCGCGCCACGGCGCGAACTTCCCGGTGGAGACGAGGAACTGCGCGTCGGCGGGCTTGAGCAGCACGAAGTCGAGCGTTCCCTTGCGGATGTGCTCGACGACGGAGGCGAGCGACGGGTTCACCGCCCCCTCGAGCACGCCCTTCATCACCGTGAACCAGCCGATGACGACGAGCGCCTCCTCGAAGGACCAGCCCGCGATCGAGGAGCGCCGTCCGTAGACGACCAGGATCGGGACGAGCGACCAGGAGGTCCAGAAGAGCGCGAGCCCGCCCTGGACGAGGAAGTCGACCCGGTACTGCATCGCCACCGCGATGGAGGCGCGGAGCTGGATCGCGAGGAGCGTGAGGTAGCGGCGCACCCTACCCTCCGAACGCCGCGAAGCGGCGGAGCCCTGCGCGCCAGGTGACCCGCGCCGCGAGCGCGAGCACCGCCACGTAGGTCCACTGGACCGCGAGCTCGCGGAGCGCGGTCGCCCGCGGGGTCATGCCGATGACCATCTCGACCGGGAAGGAGAGCATGAAGCGGAACGGCAGGAGCTTCGCGGTGACCTCCAGCCAGCGGGGGAAGAGCTCGAGCGGGATGAGGTAGCCGGAGAACACGCCGTACAGGCCGAGCCACAGCTCGAACACCGACGAGGACGAGTCGATCGCGAAGGCGAGCGCGCCGATGACGGCCATGGCGAGGAACGTGATGAGCCAGGCGCCGATCACGGTCACGGGGAAGAGCGCGAGGAGCAGCGGGTCGTGGGTGAAGCGGCCGGGGCCGAGGGTCGCGAGCGCGACCGCGATGATGGGGAGCGAGGCGACGAGGCGGATCGGCATCGCGCCGACGTTGGAGCAGGCGTAGGAGACGAGCGGATGGATGGGTCGGAGCAGCCGGAACGCCAGCGTCCCCTGGCGGATCTCGAAGTTCACCTCCCAGATGACCCACGCCCCGGCGTTGAGCCGCACGACGAGGGCCGCGAGGTAATAGGCGCCGAACTCCGCCTGCCCGAAGCGCCCGATCGGCGCCTCGCGCGCGACCGCGCTCATCAGGGCGAGCATCACGAGCGGCATCGTGGTGGAGAGGAGCCACACGAACATCTCGGCCCGGTAAGCGACCGACTCGGCGAAGCCGACGCGGAGCAGCGTGGGGATGGCGCGGAGGGTGCGGCTCACGGGCGTACGGTAACGCGGATCGGCCGCCTGCGCCCGGGCGAGCGGCGCGGCCCTACCCGGCCACCACGCCGCCCGCAGATGGCCGCCTCGTCGGCGCCGAGTAGCCGGCCCTCCCGGAGCCGCACCTGAAGCGAACACGCGTCCCGGATCGGGCACGGCCGGGACCGCCGCTTCAGTCCCGGGATGGCCGGACCGGGCCGAGCGCCCGCCACGTCGCGGAGCCCGAGGGAGCGCGCGCGAGCCGGCCGGCGTAGGATCCACGCCGTGAGCGATCACGATCGCGAGCTCTCCCGCGCCTTCGACGGCCAGGCCGAGCGGTTCGAGCTTGCCCCCGCGCAGCGCGACCCCGCGGCGCTCCAAGGGCTCGTCGCCTTCGCGGCGCTCCCGCCCGGCGCACGGCTCGTCGACGCGGGGTGCGGGCCCGGGCTCGTCGCGGAGGCGTTCCTCGCCGCGGGGAGCTCCGTGCATGGCGTGGATCTCTCGCCGGAGATGGTGCGGCGCGCGCGACGCCGCTGCGACCGGTTCGGCGCGCGCGCGCGCTTCGAGGAAGGCTCGGTGCTCGACCTCCGCGCCGGCCCGTTCGACGCCGCGATCTCGCGCCTCGTCATCCACCACGTCGAGGACCCCCTCGCGTTCGTGCGCGCGCAGGCTGCGCTCGTCGCGCCGGGGGGCGTCGTGGTCGCCTGCGATCACACGGCCGATCCCGACCCGGAGCGCGCCCGCTGGCACCAGGCGATCGAGCGCGCACGGGACCGGACCCACGTCCGGAGCCTGTCCGCGGGGGAGCTCGTGGACGTGCTCGCGCGCGCCGGGCTCGGCGGGCTGCGCCTCCTCGAGGAGCCGTTCGAGCTCGACTTCGACGAGTGGTTCGACCGCGGCACGCCCACGCTGCCGAAGGACGAGGTCCGGCGCCGCGTCCTCGCCGGGCACGCGCGCGGGTTCGAGCCGGTGCCGCGCGACGACGGCGGCATCACCCTGCGCTGCGCCCGCGCCCTCGTCCGCGGCGTGCGGCCCCGGGGCTGACGCGTCGACCGCGCGGTACGAGCCCCCCGGGGACGTCTGGGCGCACGCGCGGGGCGCTCCGCGGGGCGGCCTTCCGGGGTGAGGCACGGCGGCGTGGGGCCGGCTACACGTCTCCGGGTGGGAAAGCTCGAGGTCAACGCCATCCTCACCCGCCGCATCGAGGTCGCTCCGGGCCTCGTCATCTTGCGCGTCGTCCCCGACGGCTGGACGTACCCTGAGTTCCGCCCCGGCCAGTTCGCGGTGCTGGGCCTCCCCGCGCGCGCCCCGCGCGTCGCGCTCTCCGATCCGGAGCCGCCGGACGAGCAGTCGGAGCCGGACCGCATGATCCGGCGGGCCTACTCCATCGCGTCGTCGTCGCTCGAGCGCGGCGAGCTCGAGCTCTACGTGACGCTCGTCCGCTCGGGCGAGCTCACGCCGCGGCTCTTCGCGCTCTCGCCCGGCGACCGGCTATGGCTCGGCCCGAAGCCCGCGGGCATGTTCACGCTCCGAGACGTGCCGCCGGAGCGCGACGTCGTGCTCGTCGGGACCGGCACGGGGCTCGCTCCTTACATGAGCATGCTCCGCACCGAGCTCGCCTGCGGCGGGCCGCAGCGCTTCGCCGTGCTGGCCGGCGCGCGGCACTCGTGGGATCTCGGCTACTCCGCCGAGCTCATCACCCTGGCGAGGCTCTGCCCGAACTTCACCTACCTGCCTACGGTGAGCCGCCCGGACGCCGAGCCGGCGCCGTGGGGCGGCGCGACGGGCTACGTGCAGGCGCTCTGGACCGACGGCGCCCTCGCGCGAGCCTGGGGCGCGCGGCCGACGCCGGCCGACACGCACGTCTTCCTGTGCGGAAATCCTGCGATGATCGACGACATGACGCTGCTCCTCGAGCGGGAGGGCTTCCGCGAGCACGCGCCGCGTCAGCCGGGAGAGGTGCACGTGGAGCGGTACTGGTAGCCGAGCAGGCGGATCCGCCGGGGCCGCGGCCCGCCGCCCACGGCGAGGCGCGGGCGGGCGCGCGGGCGCTCCCTCCCATGAGAGACTCCGGTGCGGCGCCCGCGGCGCCGAGTAACTGTAGGAACGTCTGCTGTCCGGAGCTCTCGTGGCGCGTGAACGAGGTCAGCCGAGCGCGGGTGACGGCCCCGCCGGCGTGGCGCCGGCCGCTGGAGGCGGCGTGTCGGCGCTGCTCGGGGAGCTGGCGCGCGCGCCGGAGGTGCAGCTCGGCTCCGCCTGGGAGCACGTGCTCGGGCCGGGTGCCGTCGTGGGCCGCTTCGAGCTCCTGCGCGAGATCGGGCGCGGGGGCTTCGGGATCGTGTACGAGGCCCGCGACCGCGAGCTCGGCCGCTCGGTGGCGTTCAAGGCGATCCGGGCGGGAGACCGGGCGGCGCTGCAAGAGGACCGGCTGCTGCGCGAGGCCGAGGCCGCGGCGCGGCTCTCGCACCCGAACATCGTCACCCTCTTCGACGCCGGCCGCTGCGAGCACGGCCCCTACCTCGTGCTCGAGCTGCTCCGCGGCGAGACGCTCGCGGACCGCCTCACCGGCGAGCCCCTCGCGACCGGCGAGGCGCTGCGGATCGGCTCCGCCGTCGCGCACGCGCTCGCGCACGCCCACGCAGCGGGCGTCGTGCACCGGGACCTCTCCCCCGGCAACGTCTTCGTCTGCGGCGACGGGCGCGTGAAGGTGCTCGACTTCGGGCTCGCGCACGCGTTCGGGCGGCGGCGGATCAGCGGCGGCACCCCCGGGCACATGGCGCCGGAGCAGTGGCGCGGGGCGCCCGAGGACGAGCGGACGGACGTGTACGCGCTCGGGGTCCTCGTCTACCGGATGGTTGCGGGGACGCTCCCGTTCCCCGACGACGCGGAAGGGAGCGCGACCGCGAGCCCCAGGCCCGCGCCGGCCCTCCACGTCCCGGACGCGCCCGCGCTCGGCGCCCTCCTGGCGCGGATGCTCGCGAAGGACCCGGTCGACCGGCCCCGCGACGGCGCGGAGGTCGCGGCGGCGCTGGACGCGCTCCGCACCGGGCCCGAGCGGACGCCCGGGGCGCCCCCAGCGCCCGCGCGCCGTCGCCGCCCTGCCCGCGCACGGTGGCTCGCGGCGGCGGCCGCCCTCCTCGCGCTCGCGGTGGGCGGAGGGGTCGTCGCCCTGCGGGGGTCCGGAGCGACGGCGCCTCCCGCCGCGGGGCAGGGCGCGACGCGCGTCACCGTCGCGGTCGCAGACTTCGAGAACCTCACCGGGGAGCCGGAGCTGGCGGGCCTCTCGGGGATGCTCATCACCTCGCTCGAGCAATCGCGGCGGCTGTCGGTCCTGACGCGAGTCCGGATGCTCGACATCCTGCGCCAGCTCGGGCGCGAGAAGGTGACCGGGGTGGACGAGGCGCTCGGCCGCGAGGTGGCGCGCAGCGCGGGGGCCCGCGCGCTGGTGCTCGCTTCCATCCGGCGCTTCGACGCGCTCTACGCCATCGAGCTGAAGGCGCTCGACCCCCACACGAGCGAGTACCTCTTCACGCTCCAGGAGACGGGCCAGGGGAAGGCGAGCGTCCCCGGGATGATCGACCGGCTCTCCGAGGAGACGCGCCAGCGGCTGCGGGAGAGCCCGGCGGAGGTGAGCGCCTCGCGCGTCGATCTGGCGTCCGCGACGACGGGCAGCTTCGAGGCGTACGCGCACTACTTCCGCGGCGAGCAGGCGCAGGACGCGACGCGTTACCAGGAGGCGCTGCAGGAGTACCGGGCCGCCCTGGGCGTCGACCCGGACTTCGCGCTGGCGTCCTACCGGATCGCGTACCTGGGCGAGTTCACCGGGCTCGACGCGGCGGCGCGGCGCGCCGCCATCGACGCCGCGGTGCGGGGCGCGAGCCGCGTCCCCGAGAAGGAGCGGCTGCTCATCGAGGCCTGGAAGGCGCACGTGGACGGGGACGAGGAGCAGGCCCACGACCTGTACGCGCGCGCCGTCGCCGCCTACCCGCAGGACAAGGAGGTCCTCTACCTGGCCGGGGATCTCTACTTCCACGACGGAGACTCGTCGCAGGCGCTGGCGCTGTTCGAGCGCGCGCTCGAGCTCGACCCAATCTGGGAGCCGGCGCTCATGCACGTCACCGATGCGCTCGCCAGGCTCGGCCGCATCGACGAGATGCTCACCCGCAGTCGCAGCTGGGTCGAGAAGGCGCCGGGGGGAGCGTCGTATCGCGCGCTCGCGCGCGCCGAGATGTCGTCCGGGCGCTTCGAGGAGGGGGAACGTGACGCCCGTCGCGCCTTCGAGCTCGACGGGAACATCTTCTCCCGCATCACCCTCGCCGAGGCGCTGGATCTCTCGGAGCGTCACGGCGAGTCCGAGGCGCTCGTGCGCCCCGTCGCCGAGCGCGCGGAGGCCTCGCCGGATCGCGCCAAGGCCGCCGCCGCGCTCGCCAGCTCCCTCGCGTACCAGGGCCGGCGGCGCGAGGCGTTCGAGGTGATCGACCGGTTCGCGGCCCACGCCACCTCGCCGAGCGAGCCGACCCTGCGGCTGCTGCACCTCCTCGGCGAGGAGCCCCAGGACGCTGCGCGCGAGGAGGCCCGGCGGCTCGCCGCCTCCGGGTGGCGATGGGAGGGGCTCCCCTCCGTCCTCGCGCTCACCGGCGACCTGCAGGCGGCCCGCGCGCAGGCGCGAGCGCTGCCGCCCGGACCGTCGCGCGCGCTGTACGAGGGCGCCGCGGCCTGGCGCGGCGGCGATCCGGAGCGAGCGCGGGCGCTGCTGCGCCCCCTCCTCCTCTCCCCGGGTCGCGGCGGAGACCTCGCGATCGGCGCGACGTGGATCGCGGCGAGCGTCGCGCTCGAGTCCCACCACGACGAGGAGGCGATCGGGGAGCTGCGCGCGCTGCGACAGCGGCCGGGTGGCCCGGCGCGCAGCTGGATGTACCCGCGGAGCTTCTACCTCGAGGCGGTGGCTCTCGACCGGCTCGGCCAGCGCACGAGCGCGCGGGAGTGTCTCGATCACCTCCTCGCGCTGCTGCACGGCGCGGATGGCGACCTGCCTCTGCTCGCCCAGGCGAAGGCGCTGCGGCGGCGGCTCGCAGCGGACGCGCGCCCCGCGAGCTCCGCGCGCAGGTGAGGACGTCGCCGCGTGACGGCGCGGACGGCTTCCCGGCCTTCCGTCGGAGAGGGGGAGAGACGATGTTCGCGCGCGCGGTGCTCGCGTTCCTGGCGATGCCGGCGGTGGTCGGCGTCGCGATCCCGCTCTGGATCGCGCACAGGGACGGCGCGCGCGGCTCCGATCACTCCGCCGGCCTCCTGCTCGCCTTCGCCGGGCTCGCCGGCCTGCTCTGGTGCGTGCGGGACTTCTACACCATCGGCAAGGGCACGCTCGCGCCGTGGTCGCCTCCGACGAAGCTCGTCGTGGTCGGGATGTACCGGTTCGCGCGGAACCCCATGTACCTCTCGGTGCTCACACTGGTGACGGGGATCGCCGCGTGGAGGGGCTCGCCCTCGACCCTCGCCTACGCCTTCGTCCTGGCGCTCGTCTTCCACGTGCGCGTCGTCCTCGGAGAGGAGCCGGTCCTCGCGCGCAGCTTCCCCGCCGAGTGGCCCGTCTACGCCCGCGCGGTGCCGCGCTGGCTCCCGCGCCTGTCCCCATGGCGCGGCCCCGGCTCCGAGGAGGGGCCTCGCCGGCCCGCGTGAGCGCCGTTCGGAGGGGTCACCCCGCGCACAAGGCGTGAAATCGCCCGTCCGCGCTGCTACGCTGCGGCGCGGAGGTACCTCCATGACGCTCTCCCGCGCGGCCTTGCTGGCGGTCACCGCGCTCACGCTCTCGAGCGCCTGCGGCGGCGGATCGAGCCCGACGCCAGCGCCCTCGGCGCCCGGCGACCGGATCGGCTCCACCGAGGCGCGGGTGACCGCTTCCGCTCCACCGGCCGATCTCGCCGCCGCGGTGGGGAGCAACGGAGCGCTCGCGCTCGACCTGTACCGCGTGCTCGCGTCCGAGGCGCAGGAGAACCTGTTCTTCTCCCCGCAGAGCATCACCTTCGCGCTCTCGATGACCTACCCAGGCGGTTCCGGCGCGACCGCCGCCGCGTTCGAGCAGACCCTCCACGTCTCGATCCCGGAGCCTCGCTACCACCGGGCGATGAACGACCTCGACCGGCAGCTCCGTTCTCGCGGCGAGAACGCGTCCGGCGCCGACGGTCAGCCCTTCCGGCTGCGGCTCGTGAACCAGCTCTTCGCGCGGAAGGGCTTCACCTTCGAGCAACCGTTCCTCGACACGCTCGCCGGGGAGTACGGCGCGGACGTGCGACTCCTCGACTTCGGGAGCGCGCCGGAGCCCGCCCGCGAGGCGATCAACGCGTGGGTGGCGGAGGAGACCGAGGACCGCATCCCCGACCTCTTGCCGGTCGGGACGATCGACACAGACACCGTGGCCGTGCTGGTGAACGCGATCTACTTCAACGCGGCCTGGGCCAAGAAGTTCGACCCCGCCCTCACCCGCGACCGCGAGTTCACGCTCCTCGACGGCTCGCGGCTCCTCGTGCCCACGATGGCGAGCGGCGACCTGCCCACCCGGGCCGCGCAGGTGGCGGGCGTGGAGGTGGTGGAGCTCCCCTACGACGGCGGCGAGCTCTCGATGCTGCTCCTCGTCCCGCCCGCGGGCGGGCTCGCGGCGCTCGAGGAGCAGCTCACGCCGGCGCGGCTCGAGGCGTACCTCGCCGCGCTCCGGGACGAGCACCTCGCGCTCACGCTCCCGCGGTTCGAGGTGCGAAGCTCCCTGCAGCTGAAGCCGCCGCTCACCGCGCTCGGGCTCGGCGTCGCGTTCGGCGACCAGGCGGACTTCTCGCGCATGTCGACCGAGGTGGGCCTGCGCGTCTCGGACGTCGTCCACCAGGCGTTCGTGAAGGTGAACGAGGCGGGCACCGAGGCGGCCGCGGCGACGGCGGTCATCGTCGGACCGACGAGCGCGCCGGTCACGCGAACGGTCGCGATCGACCGACCTTTCGTGTTCGCCATCCGCGACCACGCCACCGGCGCGCTCGTGTTCATGGGACGCGTCGTGCGTCCCTGAGCGGTCCGCGGGAGGCGCGCGTCGCCCGCCCCCGCAGCGCGGCCCTCAGATTCTCTTGCGCAACCGCACGCGCGGCTCGCCCGGGCCGTCGTAGTCGGGCGAGTGCCCCACCCCGCCGTCGCCCCGGAGGAGCTCGAACCCCATCGCGGCGTGGAACGCGAGCGACCCTTCGTTCAAGGGCGAGGTGACCCCCTGCACCTCGGTCACCCCGAGCGCGCGGACCGTCTCGAAGAACCGCTCGTAGAGCGTGCGGCCCACGCCGGCGGCGCGGAAGACAGGGTCGACGCCCACGAAGTGGATGTACGCCTGCTCGGGGGAGGTCTGCGACTGGAAGCCGGCCAGGAAGCCGCAGAGCTTCCCGTCCGCCTCGGCCGCGAAGCTCGTCGGCCGGAAGTGGACGAAGAAGAGCCGCGGGAGCATGTCCGCCATGCGCCTTCCGCCCCACCAGTCGTTCAGCACCCGGATGATCGGGCCGTAGTCCCCGGGCTCGAGGTGACGGATCGTGATCGTCATCGGCGCCTCCGCACGCCCAGTATCGGCCGATCCGCGGCGGCGCGGAAGGCCGGAGGCGAGCGCAGGAACCGCCCGGGAACCATCGTGGGCCGCTTCCGGCCTCGCGAAAGCCGGCTACGGCGCGCAGAGCCCGCCGCAGTCCGCGCCGCTCGGCGGCGCGCAGTCGTCGCGCGGATCGTCGACGCAGGCGCGGCCGTCGGGGCACGGAAGCCCGGCGACCCCGCCGCAGAAGACGGGCGCGACGCAGACGCCGTCGCAGCCCGCGTCGGTCGGAAAGGTGCAGCCGTCGCCGGGCAGGTCCACGCAGACGAACTCCCCGGAGCACGCGCGCCCGCTCTCGGGGCCGCAGCGCACCTGCGAGGGGCACTCGTGGATCTCCCAGCCGCACTGGCCGCCCGCGTGCTCGACGCAGCGGCCCGTGGGCCCGCCCGTGCTCCCGTCGGCGCAGATCCAGTTCGGCATGCCGAGGGCGGGCCCGCAGGCGGCGCGATCGCACAGGACGACCGCACCGTCGGACGCGGAGGCGCGGCGCTCCTGGTCCGCGGCGCACGCCGCAGCGAAGAGGGCGAAGAGGACGAGGAGCGGGGTGCGCATGAGCGACTCGGGCGCCGCGGCAGCGCGGGCGACCTTCATCCTAGCGTAGTGAGGACCGTCCAGTGACCCTTCGCGAGCGGGCCCGTCCCGGGCGGGATGCGGTGCGAGGCGCGTCAGGCGAAGCCGTACTTCTTCAGCCGGTCGATGAACGCGGAGCGGCTCAGGCCGAGGCGCCGCGCGGCCTCGGACTGGTTTCCTCCGGTCGCGGCGAGGGCCTTCACGATGAGGCTGCGCTCGACCGCGTCGAGGTGCTCCCGGAGCGAGAGGGTGCCCTCCGGCGGCGACTCCGCCCCGGGCTCCTCCGGAGCGGCCGCGGGCGGTCGGCCGAACGCCTCCGGACCGAGCTCCCCGCTCGAGCCGAGCGCGACCATGCGTGCGACGGCGTTCTCGAGCTGCCGCACGTTGCCGGGCCAGTCTGCGCTCCGCAGGGCGGCGAGGAGCGCGGGCGAGAGCCGCACGTCCTCCATGCCGAACCGCTCCGCGTACCGGCGCGCGAACTCGGCCGCGAGCGCCGGGATGTCGTCCCGGTGGTCGCGGAGCGGCGGCACCACGAGCTCGACGACGGCCAGCCGGTAGAAGAGGTCCTCGCGAAAGCGCCCGGCGCGGACCTCGGACTCGAGGTCCCGGTTCGTGCACGCGACGACGCGCACGTCCACCTTCTCCACCCGGCCGGCGCCCACCGGCTGGATCTCGCCCTCCTGCAGCGCCCGCAGGAGCTTCGCCTGGAGCGGCAGCGGCAGCTCGCCCACCTCGTCGAGGACGAGCGTCCCGCCGTCGGCCTGGGCGAAGAAGCCGCGCCGGGCCTGCGCCGCGCCGGTGAAGGCGCCGCGCGCGTGACCGAACAGCTCGGCCTCGGCGAGCTCGGCGGGGATCGCCGCGCAGTTGAAGCGCACGAGCGGTCCGGCCGCGCGCCGGCTCTCGGCGTGGAGCAGCGAGGCGACGAGCTCCTTCCCGGTGCCCGTCTCGCCGCGGACGAGCACGGTGATGTCCTTGGGCGCGAGCCGGCTCACCGCGTCGAGCAGGCGGCGCATCGCCGGCGTGTCCGCGACGAGGCTCCGCCCGATGGCCTTCTCCGCGGCGAGCCGCCGGTTCTGGGTGCGGAGCGCGCGCGCCTCGAGGGCGCGGTCGATCACGAGCGACATCTCCTCGATGTCGTAGGGCTTCGTGACGTACTCGTAGGCGCCGGCCTTCATGGCCCGCACCGCCACGCGCTCCGAGCCCTGGGCCGTGAGGAGCACGACGGGGAGCGCCTCGTCCTGCTCGTGGATGGCGTGGACCAGCGCGAGCCCGTCCATCTCGGGCATCGCGTAGTCGGTGACCACAGCGTCCACGCCCTCGAGCCGCTCGAGCGCCTCCTTCCCGGAGCGGGCGAGCACCGGCTCGTGGCCGAGCGAGCGGACCAGCTCCTTCAGCGCGTACAGGACGGGCGGATCGTCATCCACGAGCAGCAAGCGGGGCATCGACGCACCTCACCGTGGGTTCGCGCGGCAGGGACGCGCTCGCGACCGTGCCCTGGCCCGGCACGCTCCGGTACTCGAGCGCGCCGCCGTGCTGCACGAACACGCCGCGGGCGAGGAGCACGCCGAGCCCCGTCCCCTCCTCGCGCGTGGTGAAGAACGGAGTGCCGACGCGGTCGAGCACCTCCGGCGGCATGCCCCGGCCCGTGTCGCTCACCTCCACGCGGACCTGGCCGTCTCGCTCTCCGATCTCGATCTCGACGCGGCCCTTCCGCGGGGTCGCCTCGATCGCGTTCGCGACGAGGTTCAGGAGCGCCTCCTTCAGGCGTCGCGGATCGGCCACGAGCTCCGCGTCGCCCTGCCGGCGGAGCGACACCCCGGCGCTCTCGGCGCGCGCCTCCAGCACGGCCAGGGCCTCGTCCGCGACGGCGCCGAGCGCGACGGGCTCGGGGCGCAGGGTGTCGAGCGGACGCGAGAAGGACAGGTACTCCTGGAGGATCTTCTGGATCCGCTCGACCTCGCCCTCCACCACCTGGAGCCGCTCCCGGATCTCGGGCTCGTTCGCCTCGCGGGCCGAGAGCTGGACGAGCGCCTTGATCGCGCCGAGCGGGTTCCTGAGCTCGTGCGAGAGCTTCGAGCTCAGGAGCTCCAGCTCGCGGGCGCGCGCCAGCGCCTGCGCGGCGATCTCCTCGCGGGAGCGGAAGATCTGGCCGAAGGTCGACTCGACGGTGCGCGCGAGGAGCGACATGTAGTCGGTGTGCAGCACCACCGACACGAGGAGGAAGCCGAGCGCGGAGAGGCTGTAGAGCGGATCCGGGATGACCGGGCCCAGCCAGGCCTGCGGGACGGCGAACATGGCGGCGACGAGCACCACGAGCGCCGTGAGCGCGGCGAGCGTGGCCCGGCAGATCCCGCGCCGGATCGTGAACTGCGACACCGCGCCCATGAGGGCGATGAGGACCGGGCTGTGCAACCCGCCCGTCGTCGCGATGGCGATGACGATGAACGCGAACGGCTGGCGCTCGTCGCCCTCGCAGGCGTTCGCGACGCGCTCGCTGAGCGCCCGCGCCACGTGCGAGAGGAGCAGCGCGCCGAGGATCCCTGCCAGCACGGCGACTCGCCAGGGGGGGTACCCGGTCGCGGCGAGCGCGGCGCAGAACGCCAGCCAGACCGCGTAGAAGCCGGCGAACAGGAACCACCGCGTGCGCTTCCAGCGGCACTCGACGTTGGCGGCGATGACGCGCCTCCAGCGCGCGGCGTCCAATCGCTCCGGCATGACTCCTCGTGGAGTCGCAAGATCCGGGCCTGAGCCGCGAGCGGGGTCGAGCATGGGCCGCCATCATGCCGTGGGTCCGGCTCCGTTGCCACGCTGCCGGGAACGCGGACGATCTCGCCCCGGAACCTGTCCGCGAACCCGGCAGCCCGCCTGCGCGCCGCGCCTGCCGAGCCGTGCAGGCCTGCGACTCGCGCCGTGGCACGAGGCATGTAAAGGCACGCTCGCGTGGCGCCTGCGCGGGTGCCGCGCCGCCGGCGGACCGAGCCCAGGGACGCTCCCTGCGGCGGCGCGCCCGCGCGGCGCCACCCTTGGATGACCACGGAAGGGAGCGCGTTCATGAAGAGGCTCGGGCTCGCGGCGTCGCTGCTGGGGGTTTCGCTCATCGGGGCCGAGTACCGGAGCGCGGCGGCCGCGGCGGGCACGCCCGCGGAGGACGCGCCGGCCGCGGTCCCGGTGACCGCGACCACCGCGCGAGTCCATCCCGCCAGCCCCCGCGCGAGCGGCTCGCCCCGGTCCGCGGGGGAGTGAGCGCCGGGCGACCCCCGCGCCGCGGCGCCGGCCGCCCTCGACCGCGAGCAGGCCGTCGATGACCTGCGCGACCCGCGCGCTCGTCGCGGCCGCCATCGCCGGGTCCGCGCTCCGGGCCGGGGCGCAGGACGGACCACGGCGCGCGCAGGATGCGGCCCTGGAGGTCAGGCTCTCGTCCGGCTACGAGCAGGCCTTCGGCGAGATCGGCTACGCGCTGCCGTCGCTCGGCGACTACGGCGGGCCGGGCGCGGCGCTCGAGCTCGCCGTGGCCTGGCGGCCGGTGGCGGCGTTTGCGCTCGGCGTGTTCGGCACGGGAGGGCTGTACGCGCGCGGCGGTGAGCCGCCGGCGGGCGCGGAGGTCTGGAGCATCGCGGGGGGAGCGCAGGCGGAGCTCCACGTCGCGCCGGACGAGCGCTGGGATCCGTGGATCGCGCTCGGCGTGGCCCTTCGCCGCCACGGGGTGGAGCGGGAAGGCGGGACCGAGTCGTTCGACGGCCACGAGGTCCTGCGGCTGCGGCTCGGCTTCGACCGGCGCTTCGGCGCGCGCTCGACGCTGGGCCCCGTCGTCGCGGTCGCCCTGGCGCGGTTCACCCGACACGAGCGTCCGGACGGCAGCGCGGTGGACGTGCCGAGCCCGTCGCTGGGCCTCATCGCGTTCGCCGGCCTCTCCGCCGCGTTCGATCTGTGAGCGCGACCGCGGCCGGTGTGCGGAGTTCCGACGGCGGCTCGCTCGCGACTGTCGTCGATCCCGACGCGCGGCGCGCGCTCGCGCCGGCCGCCCGCGCCGATCCTCCCGGCGTTTCGCCGCCGCGCGCGCAGCGCCGCGCCGGGCGCGGGCCTTGCAGCACCGGCTGCGCGTCGTCTCAATTCACTTCACGAGGAACACAAGATGAAGAAGCTGCTCGTCATCACCGCCGCCGTCATCGCCTTCACGTCGACCTCCGCGCGCGCCGAAGATCCTTCACGGAAGCTCAGCATCGCGCCGTTCGTCGGAGCGTTCGTCGGGACCGGCGACCAGCGCGATCTCCTCGATGACTCCGTGCTCACCGGCCTCACCCTCAGCTACGAGGTGCATCCCTACGTCGCGATCGTCGGCGCGGTCGGATGGTCGCCCACGCAGGTGAAGGCGCTCGGCGAGGACCTCGACCTCTTCCAGTACGACCTCGGCGTCCAGGGACAGTACCCGGTGGCGCTCGCGCAGGGCTGGACGCTGAAGCCGTTCGTGGGGATCGGCGCCGGCGCGCGCACCTACAGCTTCCGCGATCTCGACGTGGACTCCGAGACCGACTTCGCGGGCTACGTCTCCGCCGGCGCGAACGTCGAGCACGGGGCCTTTGGGCTCGGGCTCACCGCGCGTGACTACGTGACGGCGTTCGACGGCCTCGCCTCCGCGACCATCGACCAGACGGCGCGCAACGACCTCGGGCTGTTCGGGTCGGTGAGCGTCCGCTTCTAGAAATACGGGGGCTGCGCCCCCGCCCCGCCGAGCGGAGCTCGTCGGGGCCCCACCCCTGCGCGCCGGGTCCGGGGCGCCGCCGCGGGCGGCTTCGCCGCTTCCGCGGCGGCGCCCCGGCGGGCTCGCTTCGCTCGCCTGTCGCGAATCACGATGGGCCTTTCACTTCCCGGCGCCCCGCGCCGGCCGAGAGTCGCAGGTGCAGCAAGGCGCCCACGCGGCCCCCCCTCCGCCGCCGCGTGGGCGCTGCAGTCTTTCTGCGTGCGCTGCTCGCCCCTACGCGTTCAGCCACTGCTCGTACGCGTCGAACGCGTGGGGCCTCCCGAGGAAGTCCTTCACGAGCTCGGCGGCGGGCTTCGAGCCGCCGGGCTCCAGGATCGCGCGGCGGTAGCGGCGGGCGGGCTCCGGATCCATGAGCCCCTTCTCGCGGAACGGGCCGAACAGGTCCTTCGCGATCACGAGCGACCACATGTACGTGTAGTAGATGGCGGAGTAGCCGTCGAGGTGCCCGAAGGACTCGTGGAAGTAGGTCCCGTCCACGTGGCGGAACGGCGTGTAGCGCTCCTGCAGCTCCGCCACGAGCGCGGTCGTGTCGAGGCTCTTGGGGTCGCGCCGGTGCAGCTCGAGGCTCGTCGCGGCGTAGAACATCTGCTGCCGCACCATGAGCCCCTTGCCGTACTCGTCGGCGGCCTTCATGCGCCGGACGGCGTCGGCGGGGAGCGGCGCGCCGGTGTCCACGTGGCGCGCGAAGCCGGCGAGCACGCCGGGATCCCACACCCACTCCTCCAGCATCTGCGAGGGCGCCTCGACGAAGTCCCACTCGGTGGCCACGCCGGACTGCCCCGCCCAGCGCGTGTGCCCGCCGAGGACGTGGTGGAGCAGGTGGCCGAACTCGTGGAAGAACGTCTTCACGTCGCCGTGCTCCATGAGCGCGGGCGCGCCGCCCTGCGGGCGCGGGAAGTTGCAGACGAGGACGCCCTCCGGCAGCTGCCGCCCGGCCTGGCCGGAGGCGAGCGTGAACTGGGCGTAGTGCTTGTACTTACCGTCGCGGGGGTGCATGTCGAGGTAGACGCGCCCGACGAGCTTCTCGCCCTCCACCACGTCGTACGCCTCGACCTCCGCGTGCCAGACCGGGGCGTCGGGCACCGGGCGGTACGCGATGCCGAACAGCCGCCCCGTGACGTCGAGGACGCCGTCCTTCACGCGGGCGTAGTCGAGGTAGGGGCGCACCGACTGCGAGTCGAACCCGTACTGCTCGGCCTTCACGCGCTCCTGGAGGTAGGCGCTGTCCCAGGGCTCGACGCGCTCGGCGCCGGGGACGTCCTCGCGCTTGCGGGCGAGGAGCTGCCCGAAGTCGCGGCGCATCCGCGCCTCCGCGGCCCGGGCGATCTTCTCGACGAACTCGGCGGCGGCGCGGTCGCTGCCGATCATCTTGTCCTCGGTGACGTAGGCCGCCCAGCTCTCGTAGCCGAGGAGCCGCGCGAGCTCGGCGCGGCGCGAGAGCATGCGCGCGAGCACGTCGAGGTTCTTCGGGTGGCCCCGCAGGCGGTACAGGCGCCAGAGCGCCTCGCGGGCGCGCTCGCTCCGCGCGTACGTCATGAACGGCACGTAGTCGGTGTTGTCGGTCGTGACGACGACCTTGCCCTCCGGGCCGGCCGGATGCGCTCGCCGCCAGTCCTCGGGCAGCCCGTCGAGCTCCGCCGGCGCGAGCTCGATGCGCCGCACGTCGTCCTTGATGTTGCGCCCGAACTCCTGGCCGATCCGCACGAGCTCCTCGCGGAGGGCACGGACGCGCGTGCGGGTGGCCTCGTCGCGATCGACGCCGGCGCGGCGGAAGTCGCGCAGGCTCTTCTGGAGGTAGTAGCGGGTCGCCCCGTCCTCCCCGGAGACGTCGAGCGCCGCGATCGCGTCGTACAGGCCGCGATCGAGCGAGAGCTCGGTCGAGAGCGCGTCGATCTCCTGCTCCGAGCGCTCGGCGGCGTCCCGCATGCGCGGGTCCGGGTGGACGTTGCGGGCGAGGCTCGCGCGCGAGGCGGCGTCGGAGAGCGCCCCGAAGGCGGCGTCGAAGGCGGCGAGCGCCGCAGGCGCGGCGCGCGGCGCCGGCATCGCCTTC
This sequence comes from Anaeromyxobacter sp. SG66, assembly GCF_022690805.1. Classification (NCBI taxonomy): domain Bacteria; kingdom Pseudomonadati; phylum Myxococcota; class Myxococcia; order Myxococcales; family Anaeromyxobacteraceae; genus Anaeromyxobacter; species Anaeromyxobacter sp. SG66. The sequence continues at coordinate 2,559 of NZ_JALCZC010000023.1, read as the reverse complement.
AGCCGGTCGGCCTCCGCGCGGGCGCGATCCATGTCGCGGCGGCAGCCGCGCTCGAACTCGTCGGGGGTCCCGCACAGCGCGCGGGAGGCGTCGGGGCTCATTCGCATAGATTAGGGGACGCTCCGGCCGAGCGCACGCGCGTCCGCGCAGGAGCGAGGACGCCCGCCGCAGGCCCGGGATCGTGCGCGAAGCCGCGTCACATCTCCGGCTTCGTCTCGCGCATCATGATCGCCGTGACCGCGTCGCGCGGCGGGACGTTCTCGTAGAGGACCCGGTACACGGTGTCCGTGATGGGCATGTCGACGCCGAGCCGGCGCGCGAGGTCGCGCGCGCTCTTGGCGTTGCGGATCCCCTCGGCGACCTGGCCGAGCTCCTTCTGGATCTGCTCGGCCGTCTTCCCCGCGGCGAGCCCGCGCCCCACGGTGCGGTTGCGGGAGAGGTCCGACGAGCAGGTGAGCACGAGGTCGCCGAGGCCGGAGAGCCCGGACAGGGTGAGGGGGTTCGCGCCCTTGCGAACCGCGAGGCGGGTGATCTCGGCGAGGCCCCGCGTGATGAGCGCCGCGAGCGCGTTCGCGCCGAACTCGAGGCCGTCGGAGATGCCGGCGGCGATCGCGACCACGTTCTTCACGCAGCCGCCGATCTCCGCGCCGACGACGTCGCTCGAGGTGTACGGGCGGAAGGTGCGGGTGTGGAACGCGTCCTGGACCTGCTTCGCCACCCGGTCCCAGCGCGCGGCCACGGTCACCGCCGTGGGGAGCCCCTTCGCGACCTCCTTCGCGAACGACGGGCCCGAGAGCACCGCGATGTAGGGGTGGAGCGGCACCGGCAGGACGTCCTCGAGCACCTCGCTCATGGTCATGAGGGTGTCGAGCTCGATGCCCTTCGCGACGCAGACGACCGGGGTGCCGGCGTGCACGTGGCGCTTGGCCTCGATGGCCACCTGGCGCACCGCGTGGGAGGGGACGGCGACGACGACCAGCTCCGCCCCCTCGAGCGCCCGGGTGATGTCGGGGGTGGTGAGGAGCGAGGGCGGCAGCGGCGTGCCGGGGAGATAGCGATCGTTGCGGTGGGTCTTGGCGATCGCGTCGATGACGGCGTGGTCCTTGTCCCACGCCGTGACGGTGTACCCCTTGGACGCGAGGAGCGAGGCCAGCGCGGTGCCCCAGGAGCCGGCGCCGAGGACGGTGCAGCGCATGATGAGCCCTCCTTGCGGCGGATGGTATGCCGCGGGTGGCCCGCCGGACGCCGGGAACTCCGGGGCCCGCGGGGACGGGGGACATACCCCGAACGCGGCGCATCGTCGAGATGGGCAACGCTTTCGGAGCCTACCCCCGTCGCGCCCGGGGCTCCCGCCGCTCGGCCGGGCGCTCGCGGCGCACGGCTCGAGGCGCCGGGAGAGGTCACCCCACGGCGAGGCGGACCGCCCGCTCGAACGGCGCCGGACGCGAGGCGGCGAGCGCGAGCATGCGGTGCCGGAGCGCAGGGTGCCGGGTCAGTCCGAGCACGATCCGGGTCCACGCCCAGTAAGGGGCGAACCTGCGGCGCCAGGCGCGCTCGTACGGCGCGAGCGCCGCGCGCGTCGCGCCCTCGCCGAGCGCGGCCGGCAGGAGCGCCGCGAGATCGAGCGCGCAGCCGAACGCGAGGGAGAGTCCCTCCCCCGTGACCGCGTCGAGGTAGCCGGCCGCGTCGCCGAGCAGCACCAGCCGGTCGGCGATCCGGGCGCGCGCCCGCCGCGCGAGCGGCCCCGCGCCGCGCGGCGCGGTGATCGCGGGTGCGCCCTCGAGCAGGTGGGCGAGGGCGGGGAAGCGCGCGAGGAGCGCCTCGTACTCGACCGGCCCCTGCCGCTCGAACAGGAAGGCCACGTCGACGCGCCGGGCGCCGACGGGCGTCACGTAGGCCTCCGCGCCCGGCCCGAAGTGAACCTCCACCGCCTCCGCCCAGGGCGGGATGGCGAAGTGGCGCCGGACGCCGTAGCGGGCGGGGCCGGAGGCTGAGCGCTCGAGCCCCTCGCGGCGGCGCACCGCGGAGGAGAGCCCGTCCGCCGCGACGAGCACCTTGGCGGGGACGTCGCCTGCGGAGGAGACCGCCCAGATCCGGTCGCGCTCGCGCCGGTGCGCGTGCACGTCGGCCTGGACGAGCTCCGCGCCCGCCTCCCGCGCCCGCGCCGAGAGCGCGGCCGAGAGGGCCGTCCGGCGCACTCCGAGCCCGCCAGGCGCCGGGAGCCTGAGCCGGGCCGCGTCGTGCCGCTCGATCCAGCGGATCTCCTGGAAGGCCGCGGTGTGCTCCGGGTCGAGCCGGCCGGTGACCCCCAGCGCCGCGAGCGCCCGCACGCCGGCGGGGAGGATCCCCTCCCCGCACGCCTTGTCCACCGGCCCCTCGCGCTTCTCGAGCACCGTCACCGAGAGCCCGCGCCGCGCCGCCGCGATCGCGAAGGCGAGCCCGGCGGGGCCGCCGCCCACCACCACGGCGTCGCGCAGGGGGCCGTTCACGCGGGCCGCCGCCGGCGCGCCCGCGCCTGGGCGAGGGCGAGCTCGCCGCGCAGGAGCGCGAGCGCGAGCC